>JANPNB010000249.1:0-1551 GCA_031427275.1 Alphaproteobacteria bacterium
GGCGCGGCCCACCGGCTTGTAGAAGCGGGCATCGTCGGTCATCAGCCGGGCTTCCTTTGCGAGGTTCGCCGTCAGGATTTCCGCCACGTTCGCGGCGTTCAGATGATCCACGACCATGCTGCGGGCGCGGCCTGTGTCCCGGTCAATCAAGGTCATGACCGTATTCATGTTGCGGATCGCCATCTTGGATTTGGGCGCGTCCGGGTTCTGGCCGATGAAAGTCTCATCGGCCTCGACCATACCGCCACCTTGGCCGAACGGGGCAAGCTCGCCACAACGCATGGCTTCGCGGATACGGTGAGCGAGGAACCAAGCCGTCTTGTAGGTCGTCTCCAGAGTGCGGTGGATCTGGTGAGCGCTCACGCCCTTTTTGCTGGACACCATCAGGAAGATGGCTTGCAGCCACTTGGTCATGGGGAGCTTGGACTCCTCAAAGATCGTACCCATGCGAACGGTGAACTGCTTACGGCACTGGCCGCAGAATTTCAGGCCGATGCGGATGCGCTTCGCGGCGTTCGGCGCGATGGCGCTGATGCGCTCGAAGCCGCCACAGTGGGGGCACACGGGGCCGGTCGGCCATAACTCAGCTTCGACATAGGCGAAGGCGGCGGCTTCATCGTGGAACTGGGGTTGGCTGAGAATGCTCATCGGTCGAATCCTTCAATGGATTCAATATAGCACACCAGTCTGCATTTGCAAAAGACATAATCGCCATCTCCCTTGTCTATATGACAAGGAAACACGACATCTTGACTAAGTCAATCAACCTTGACTTCAGCGACTCTCCACCCACCCCCGGAAATGCTTCGACAGCTTCAAGCCCTGCCGCTGATAGTGGCTGCCGCCCTCGCCGTAGAGCCGCTTAGGCTTGGCGGTGAGCGGCTCATAGACCAGGCGCGCCACGGTCTGGCCGTCTTCCAGCAGGAAGGGCGTCTCGTGGCTGCGCACTTCCAACACGCCCTTTGAACCCACCGCGCCCGCCTCTGCCGTACCGAAGCCCGGATCGAAGAAGCCGGCATAGTGGACGCGAAACTCACCCACCGACGGATCAATCGGCGTCATCTCGGCGGCTTCCAGCACCGGGATCTCGATGGCCTCCTTCGAGGCCAGAATGTAGAACTCGCCAGGATCCAGCAGCAGTTCGCCGCGAATGGGGTGGAGCGGCTCCCAGAAGTCGCGTGGGTCGTGGCCGTCGACCTTATCCATGTCGATCACCCCTGCATGCCGCCTGCCACGGAACCCGGCAATGCCGTCGGAGAGATCAACCCCCACGCTCTTGATCCGCAGCTGCGACGTGGTGCCAAGCTTTAGCCGCAGCTGGTTCAAACGCGTGCCGGTGCGCACCAGGATCGAAAAGGTCTGCGGCGCGATCTCGATATAGGTGGGGCCTTCGTAGCCCTCCGCGACATCATCAAAGGCCGGTTGGCGGTCAGACAGCAGGCGGACGAACACATCGACCCGCCCGGTGGAACTTTTCGGATTGGCCCGCCCAACAGCCCTTGAGCCAAACCCGAGTGCGCCGATGACCCAGCCCGACCCCGTCCCCAGCCG
>JANPNB010000250.1:0-3260 GCA_031427275.1 Alphaproteobacteria bacterium
CGCCGCAGCCTCGAACTGGCGGGTGCGGTCGCGCTGTTTGCGGGGATGATCTTCCTCGCCCTTGCCATGATCAGCTATCATCAGACCGATCCCTCGGTCTCGACTGGAGAGCCTGGGGGCCAAGTTCTTGGCTGTCGAGGACGAGGAATTCAAGAACGCTCAGACCGCCGGCGGCTATGCCAAGGAAATGAGCGTGGAATATCAGGCCAAGCAGGCAGCGTTGGTCTCAACCCACATTGCCAAGCAGGACATCGTCATCACTACGGCTCTTATCCCTGGACGGCCCGCGCCGAAACTGGTCAGCGCCGAACAGGTGGCCTCCATGAGGGCCGGATCAATCCTGGTGGACCTAGCCATTGAGCAGGGCGGCAATGTGGTAGGTGCCAAGCTGGGTGAGACGGTGATCACGGCCAATGGAGCCAAGATCCTGGGTGCGCCGAACCTGCCCGGCCGTATCGCCACCGACGCCTCGGCGCTCTATGCGCGCAATCTGATGGCCTTTGCCGGGTTGTTGCTCGACAAAGAGGGTTCGCTCGCACCGGACTATGAAGATGAAATCTTGAAGGCTGCATTGGTCACCCAGGGCGGCGCGATTGTGCATGCGGGGTTGAAGTGATGACAGCTGGAGCGAGCGCATAATGGAAGCCGTCGACCCCACCGTTTTCCGCTTGGCGATCTTCGTGCTGGCGATTTTTGTCGGCTATTACGTGGTCTGGAGCGTAACCCCTGCCTTACACACGCCGTTGATGGCGGTGACCAACGCGATCTCCTCAGTGATCATCGTGGGGGCACTGTTGGCCGCAGCGGCCCATAGCCCAAGCGGAGCATTGACCGGCTCGATCTTGATTTCCAAAGGCGCGGGCGCGGTGGCGGCGGCGTTTGCGGCGGTGAACATCTTCGGCGGCTTCCTGGTCACCCAGCGCATGCTGGCCATGTACAAGAAGAAAGAGCCCGCGAAGAAGGAAATTGCGAAGTGAACGCCAACCTCGCGGCCATTCTATATCTTGTCTCCGGCGTGCTGTTCATTCTGGCGCTGCGCGGGCTGTCGTCGCCGACCACCAGCCAGGCGGGCAATCGCAACGGCATGATCGGCATGGCTATCGCGGTGGGCACGGCGCTGGCCACCCTGTTCAGCCAAGGCAAGCTTGATCCTCTGACCTTGGGTTTGATCGGTGGTGGCGTGGCTATTGGCGGCGGGGTCGGCGCGGTGATTGCGCGGCGTGTGGCGATGACCTCGATGCCGCAGTTGGTGGCGGCGTTTCACAGTCTGGTGGGCATGGCGGCGTGTCTGGTGGCCATTGCGGCAATCCATACACCAGCGGCCTATGGCATTGTCGATGCGGCGACTGGGCTGGTGCATCTGAATTCGCTGGTGGAGCTGAGCCTGGGCCTCGCCATCGGGGCGGTGACCTTTACGGGCTCGGTAATCGCCTTTGCCAAGCTGAACGGCAATATGAGCGGCGCGCCGATCCTCCTACCCGCCCGCCACTTGCTGAACATCGCCATTGCGCTGGGCATCGTGGCCCTGATCGTGGTGCTGGTGATGAGCGGCGGCGCGGCGATCTGGGCGTTCTGGGGCATCTTCGCTCTGGCGCTGCTGGTCGGCATCACCCTGATTATCCCGATCGGCGGGGCGGACATGCCCGTCGTGGTGTCGATGTTGAACAGCTATTCCGGCTGGGCGGCGGCGGCGCTGGGCTTCACGCTTGAGAACGTCACCTTGATCATCACCGGGGCCCTGGTGGGCTCGTCCGGCGCGATCCTCAGCTACATCATGTGCAAGGCCATGAACCGCAGCTTCATCTCGGTGATCCTGGGCGGGTTCGGGGCCGATGACAGCGCTGCGGCAGCCGGCGGCGTCGTCGAAACGCGCCCGGTCAAACGAGGCTCAGCCGAAGACGCCGCTTTCATCATGAAGAATGCCAGCAAGGTGATCATCGTGCCGGGTTACGGCATGGCGGTCAGTCAGGCCCAGCATGCGCTACGCGAAATGGCCGACAAGCTGAAGGAGGAGGGCGTGGAGGTGAAATACGCCATCCACCCCGTGGCCGGTCGCATGCCGGGGCACATGAACGTGCTGCTGGCTGAAGCCAATGTCTCCTATGACGAGGTGTTCGAGCTAGAGGACATCAACGCCGAATTCCCCACCGCCGATGTGGCCTTCGTGATCGGGGCCAATGACGTGACCAATCCTGCCGCCAAAACCGACCCGACCAGCGCCATTTACGGGATGCCGATCTTAGACGTCGAAAAGGCCCGCACCGTGCTGTTCGTCAAACGCGGCATGAGCTCAGGCTATGCCGGGGTAGAGAACGAACTGTTCTTCCGCGACAACACCATGATGCTGTTCGGCGACGCCAAGAAGATGGTCGAGGGGATTCTGAAGGGGCTTTAGGCGGAACGAAAGAGCTGCATGTCGCCGCCAAATGCGACTGCAAGGTTTTCGTAGTGAATGGAAAGTTCCTCGAGGCATGACTGTTGGCGCTGACTCAAATCCCAATCAGGCGTTCCATCCAACTGGTTTGTGCGCCTCAGTTTTGAGCCAACGGACATTAGTTCCGCCCCGGTGGTGGCAATTTCCTTCAACGTTGCTTGCGTTGTTGCGGAAAATAGAAAGCTAGCCCGCTTCTTGGCGTCAAAGAAGACTTGTTCGATGTCCCTGCTTGGGGGGCCGTCTATGTCAATCGCGTGGGCCAAATAGGCTTCAGTAGCCTCATAGACCGCGAATCTCCTGTCGAACAACTCACTCCTTAGCCTCAGTTCCTCGATGCTCACTTGTCGATGGAGAATTTCAGTTTGACGGTGCGAAATGGCGGACTGCCTAATCCCAATGCAAACTGCCCCAATCACAGCTGAGGCACCGGTCATTAACGTTGCGAATGCTTCCCACGTGAATGCCTCCCAGTCGACGGTCAAGCCGCTGCGCTTTCCAATTTCAAAGCTCCTGCTGCAGCCATGTCGGCATGCAGGGCTTCTGAACTCCAATCATAACCGTTGGGCCAAGTCAGAGCGCCCATCTCGAGAAACACTCGGTCGAAGTAGGCAGGGTCCTTGAAGGGCTCAGTCAGGGGGGTATTTCGGCGGGCGAGGTCCGAGAAATCCCAATCGCCGCTCTGTCCGTCTGTGAACCAGAGCTTCAGATGGTAGTTTCCTAGCCGCTTCAGTCGCCTAACGTGGATCAGTTCAGTCGTCATTGTCAGCATCCAAGCCGGGAATACGTTCCGGTGCCGCGTCCTCGCCAAGCCGCGCCCAGTTCGCCA
>JANPNB010000251.1:0-2583 GCA_031427275.1 Alphaproteobacteria bacterium
GTCATAGAAGGCTTTGGCGCGAGCGGGGTCATTGGTGCCCAACATGGTGTAGCCGATCATCTCAATCTCTCCTGTTTGAATCTAAGCCGCGTCTAGGGCGCGGCTGACATCGCGGATCAGGTCGCCGGAGCCCTCGAGGCCAACGCTCATCCGCACCCAGCCTTCGGTCAGTCCGATTTGCAAGCGTTCAGCCTCCGGCACCGAGCGGTGCGTGGTGGTGCAAGGGTGGGTGGCCATGGACTTGGCATCGCCCAGATTGTTGGAAATGTCGACAATGGCCAGCGCGTCCAGGAACCGCCACGCGGCCTCCCGGTTCCCCAAGTCAAAGGCCAGGACGCTGCCAGGGCCGGTCATCTGATTGGCGATGATCGCGGCCTGCGGGTGGTCGGCGCGGCCGGGGAACATCACCCGGCGGACCTTGGCGTGAGACCCGATGGCCTCGGTGACCTTGGTGGCGTTTTGTGCCTGGCGGGTCACCCGCAGTTCCAGGGTCTCCAGAGCTTTCAGCAGCACCCAGGAACTGAAGGGTGACAGCGCTGGGCCGGTGTGGCGCAAAATGTCCTTGTAGCTGTCGGTCATTAGCGGCTCGGCCCCCAAGATTGCCCCGCCCAGCACGCGGCCTTGGCCGTCGATGTGCTTAGTGGCCGAATAGACGACGATATCTGCGCCCAGCGCCAAGGGCTTCTGGAAGATCGGCGTGGCGAACACGTTATCGACCACCAGCTTGGCCCCAATGGCATGGGCGATATCGGCCACCGCGCCGATGGCGGTGACTTCCAGCAACGGGTTGGCCGGGCTCTCCACCAGGAAGACCTTGGTGTTGGGACGGCAGGCGTTCTTCCAGGCCTCGAGATCAGTGGCGTCCACATAGGTCACCTCGACGCCAAAGCGCGGCATCCATTCCGAGAGGATCCAGCGGCAGGAGCCGAACAGCGCCCGACCAGCCACGATGTGATCGCCGGCCCGCAACAGGCCGGTCAGGGCCACATGTACCGCAGCCATGCCCGAGGCGGTGGCGCGGCAGACCTCTGCCCCCTCCAACAATGCCAGACGGTCTTCGAACATCTGGGTCGTGGGGTTGCCGAACCGTTGGTAGATAAAGCCGGGGTCCTCACCGGAGAACCGGCGGTCGGCGGCCGCAGCGCTATCATAGGAAAAGCTTTGGGTGAGGTAGATAGGCTCAGAGATCTCGCCATAGGGGGACCGTGCCATGCCGCCGCGCACCAGCTTGGTCTCTTGTTCCCAGTCGAGGGGGTTCTCAGCCATTATGTGCTCCTGCCGTGTGTTTGAGGCGCATCAAGCCGGGACGATGCGCGCGGTCAAGTCTTGCCAAGCAACGGCGCACCAGCGAGTGTCCGCCAACCATGACGAATGACGCTTCTGCGGGGATTCTCCCCTGCCAATCCATTGAGGACCTGATCGCCCAAGGGGCCATCGGTTCGGCTACGCCTTTCGACACCGACCAAGTTCAGCCCGCCAGCCTCGACCTACGGCTTGGTGCGCGCTGTTGGCGGGTGCGGGCGTCGTTCCTACCGAGGCTGGGCCGCACGGTGGAGAGCCGCTTGGCCGATGTGGCTATGCATGAGCTGGACCTGACCAAGGGCGCGGTGCTGGAGCGGGGCTGCGTCTATATTGCGCAGCTTCAGGAGCATCTTAGCCTGCCAAAAGGGGTGTCAGCACGAGCCAATCCGAAGAGCTCCACCGGCCGGGTCGATGTGTTTGTCCGCCTGCTGTCTGACCGCCAACCGGCCTTTGATGATGTGGCGGAAGGCTATGAAGGCCCGACCTATATTGAGATCGCGCCGCAGACCTTTTCGATATTGGTGCGCACCGGCACGCGGCTGAACCAACTGCGGCTGAAGCGCGGCACCACGTCGCCGCTGCGGATCAAGAGCGTGGGTGTCGATCTATCGGACGGTATTGCGGGGTTCCGGGGACGCAGGCATGCCGGGGTGATCGACATGGACAAGGTCGACGGCCACGACCCGCGCGACTTCTGGGAGCCGCTGATCCCCATTCGTGGTGAGCTGCTGCTTGATCCCGGCGAATTCTACATCTTGGCGTCAAAGGAGGCCATTGAGATCCCGGTGTTAGAGGCCGCCGAGATGACGCCGATTGATCCATCAGTGGGGGAATTCCGCGTCCACTATGCGGGCTTCTTCGATCCGGGCTTCGGCACGGCCGAGGCGGGCGCGGTCGGCTCAAAAGGCGTGCTGGAAGTTCGCAGCCACGAAACACCCTTCCTGCTGGAAGACGGCCAGACCGTGGCGCGGCTGGTTTATGAGCCCCTCACGGCTAAGCCTGAGCGGCTCTATGGCGAGGGGGGGAGCCACTATCAGCGTCAGGGCTTGAAGCTCTCGAAGCACTTCAGGCAGTGGACCGCGAACCGCCGGAACTAAGCACCATAAAACCCATGACGATTATTGCAGTACGATCGCACCAAGGATTGCATTATTCACCATGACATTCCATTGTTGCGGTTATATGGACGATTCCGGGACTTGTATTGAATCAATATTCGAGCTCATATCTGCTGATTGAGTAGGTCAATGGTATAGACACATCAGGAATAGAAGCATGAAT
>JANPNB010000252.1:0-2134 GCA_031427275.1 Alphaproteobacteria bacterium
ATGGCGGTGATTTTCATCATCCTGCCGATGATGGTGTTGACGGGCCTGACCATGTCACCGGCGGTCAATGCCGGCCAGCCATGGCTGGTTGAGCTGTTTGGGGGGCGTCAGTCAGCGCGTACCCTGCATTTCATAAGTGCAACCCTCGTCGTGACTTTCATCGTGGTGCACGTGATCCTCGTCCTAGTTTCCGGGGTGTTCAACAATCTGCGTTCGATGATAACCGGCAAGTACGCCATCGAAGTCGAAGGAGACGCCAAATGAGCGCGACCACAGATCGCCGGAACTGGCTGCGCGGTGTTGGGGCCAGCGCCATGGGGCTTTGGCTGGCGGCCTGCGACAAACTGAATGACAATCCCAAGGTCCAAGAGACCTTGATGCGCGCCGAGAGTCTGACCCAGAAGGCTCACCGGACGCTGATTGATCGCAAGGCCTTGGCCAAGGAGTTCACGACCGCCGACATCTCCAAGGATTTCCGGGCCAATGGCTCGATCAGTCCGGGTGAAGATGACTATCGCGCGCTGCTCGACGGTGGGTTTGCTGACTATGCCTTGACCATTGAGGGGCTTGTGGAACGGCCACAGGCTTTCACTCTGGCTCAGTTGCGCCAGGAGGCTTCACGCACCCAAATCACGCGCCATGACTGTGTCGAAGGTTGGTCGTCCATCGCCCAATGGAAAGGTGCGCGGCTGAGCCCGTTGCTGGACAAGGCCGGGGTGAAGTCGACGGCACGATATGTGGTGTTCCAGTGCTTCGACAGCTTGGAAATGACCCTGGACGGCACCGGCCAGTATTATGAGAGCATTGACCTGATCGATGCGCACCACCCGCAAACCATCCTAGCCTATGAGATGAACGGTCGGGTGTTACCTGTGGGTCATGGCGCACCCCTGCGCCTGCGGGTCGAGCGGCAGCTGGGTTACAAACACGCCAAATATATCAACCGCATTGAGCTGGTCGCCGACCTGAAAGATATCGGGCGCGGCAAGGGCGGCTACTGGGAAGACCGTGGCTATGAATGGTACGCGGGGATCTAGTTGTAGGGCGAAGTTTTCGTAAGTTCAGCCTCGGCGGCGCAGACGCCTGGGTCTGGCGCGGGACCCGTCGTGCGGGCTTGAGCGAGTTCGGCGCGGGCAGTTTCGAGGTCGCTGCGGAACTGAGCCGAGCCATGCAGGCCCGCCACCAGAGCCGAGGCATTGGTGCGGCCAGACTCCACCGCGCTCATGGTGTGGACACCGCAGACCATCCGGCTTTCCCCGTAGGCTCTTGCCCGGACCAGGATTTCGGTGGCGCGGTCGGGGGCCAGCTCGGCCAGGATCAGGCCGATGGTCCAGCCATAGGTCACGTGGCCTGAGGGATAGTCCGGGTTGGCACCGAGTAGCGGGCTCTTGTCCACGCAGATTGGGCCGTCATCCACGAGGTAGGGGCGTTTGCGCTTATAGATGTCCTTCGGGCGATTGGTGGCGCGGCTGATGTCGGGACCCATCTTCTGGATCATGGCGACCAGCTTGGGGGTGGACTTGGGTGTCAGCTCGACGCCCATGGCGCAGCTCATGTGTTTGGCGACATTGAGGTCGACATCGTTGATGGCCAGGGCCCAGCGAGGCGAATCTTTCAGGGACCGGGTGGCGAGGAAGGCGGCGCGGTCGGCTTGGTCGCGGATAGACCCAGGAGCTGGGGCGGGCGGAATGATCTTGTAGGTGTCGGGTGCTGCGTCGCCGAGATAGCCGCCACCCTTGACGGGGGTTGGTATCATGGGCGCAGGAGTGACGTCAGCCATGGCCGTGCCGACCCCCAGGGCGAGGGCCAAACCACCGATTATGCTCGCCGCTAACCGCATTGTCGTCTCCAAGAATGTCGAGCAGATCATGGCCTAGGCGAGGGCGGGATGCAAAGGCCGCGCGGATAGTTCGGAGAAAATGCTTGAGAAATTGAAATATTAAATAGATAGATTAACTTATTGAATGTGGACGTGCGGAAATGTCGAGAAAACCACAGGACTGGCAGGCGCTGACCGACCTCACCCAAGGGCGTGACTTCGTGGTGGAGCGGGTGAGGTTGGCCGACACCGACATCGCCATTGAAGGTGCCTTCGAGCCGCCGCAGCTGGCGCGGCTGAGCGGCGAGGATCAGG
>JANPNB010000253.1:0-1553 GCA_031427275.1 Alphaproteobacteria bacterium
CCGACTCCGTAGCTCAGCAGGATAGAGCATCGGTTTCCTAAACCGGAGGTCGCAGGTTCGAATCCTGCCGGGGTCGCCAAAATCCGGTCGCCATTAACCATATCGGCAGCCAATCCGGGCAGGCTTCTGCCTCATGCCATATTTTTCGTCATGAATGGGCGGTTAGGACGATTCCCCGCAGTGTGTGGCGCCAGCAGACATTGCGTGGAATTTGCTGCGCCCGTAGATAATGATGCTTCAGGGCCGCATCCGTCATGCGGCGGGACCGATCGATGGAATTCATCTCCACCCTTCTGAAGACGTTGCAGGACGCATGGGTCTGGCTTGAACAGTCCCTGTCAGGCGCGCCCGCGCTTGCCGGCGTTGGCATGATTCTCGCCGCCGTCGGCGGGCTGATTCTCGTGATCATGGGTCTGGTCGGCCTGATCCGCCTTGGCTTTGCGATGCGCCGTGGGGCGCTAGCCGCCCGCGTCCGTCGCGACGATGAAGTCGGCGCCCGCATCGTGGTCGTGCGTGGCGGCAAGGGTCGCCGCCGCCTGATCGCGGCCTTCCTCGGCGACGCCGTCGAGAAGCACCTCAAACTCTTCATGTTCGGCGGCCCGTTCCGCGTCACCTTCTATCCCGGCAACATCGACGGCGATGAGCGCGCAGCCCAGCTGATGAAGCGCACCGAGGCCGACCTCATCCTCTGGGCCGAAGAGCCGCGCGGCGCCAAGGGCGTCGCCCGCATGCTGGCCCGCCCGTCCAACACCTTCGATCCGCCGCGCCAGCCGATCACGCTCGCCATGCCCCGCGAGAAGGCCGCGTGGACGGACTCGCTCGCCCGCGCCATGGCCTACGCCGCCGCCAAGCAATACCGCCCCGCCCTCGGCCGTCCGCAGGATTTTCGCGCCGAGCGCCTGCAGCCGGTCGTCGAGACCGTGCTCAACATCCTCGTCACCAAGCCGCGCGCCGATCAGGCCCTGCTCGCCGAAATGGTGGATGACTCATCCGCCGGCGCCCTGCAGCTCGCCTTCTCCGGCGACGATCAGTGGATCGACCGCTCGGTCGAAATCGCCCGCACCAATATCGGCGAGATCAACCGGTCGGCCGCGCCCGACCGCTGGATCGCCGCCAACATCACGCTCGGCCGCGCCCTCCGCCTCAAGGCCGAGAAGCGCTTCGACCCGGTGATGCTGCGTGAAGGCATTGCCTACCTCACCGAAGCGCTCGAAGCCCTCCGCTCCGAACCGCGCCTCAAACTCGCCGAGTCCGCAGCCCAAGCCATCGGCGAAGCACAAAAGCTCCTCGGCGCCCGCCGCAAATTCTCGATCTCCGGCGGCGGCATCTAGGTTTCCGCCACACCCATGGTGTCATCCTCGGGCTCGACCCGAGGATCTTGCTTTGGCGCGTCAACACCATTGCTCGCAGTAAAGAAGGATCCTCGGGTCAAGCCCGAGGATGACATCCGTATTGTTGGGAGATCAAGGGTCTAATTCTACTGCGTCATAAATTTCTCGCCTCACTCCGCGAATGCCTTGCTCTTGCGCAACATGGACATCGACCGAGGCGGC
>JANPNB010000254.1:0-2300 GCA_031427275.1 Alphaproteobacteria bacterium
GTTTGAGCGGCTCTACACCTAACCAGCCTGCCGAAATCGCTGGACTGTGACACCATTATGGTGTCAAGTGTGGCGTGGGAAAGCGGCGTCCCACCTATGATCTTGTGGCTGTTCAGAGCGCACTTGGTGCGGTGGAGCGACTGGCGATCACGGTGAGCGCCTATCGCGACGCAACCTCGTTGGGGTTTGATCGATCTGGGATCGTTGGGGTTGTCGCGTCGATCCAACGTCGGATGTTCGTCAAGTCGATGACGACTTTTGCGGATCATCGCGTTTGGCAAGATGTCTATCACGTGCCTGCGCAAGGCCTGATCCTCTACGTTAAGTTTCAGGCCGATGTCGTAACGGAATTCCGCGTGATGTCGTTCAAGGAGAAGTAGCCATGTCTGAACAAGCGTTGCCGCCAGCGATACAGTCACCGGAAACCGGTGAGGCGCTGAACCGTGGGCTTCGGCCCTTCACGGTAACTTATAAGGGGCGATCCGTGACGGTAGATTTGCCTGGATACTATCCGGCGGGCGATGGTGACGGCGTGCTGGTTGGCGACGATATGGCGTTAGCTGATGCTGCTCTTCGTACGCTGAAGGAACAGGTGGATGGCCTGCCGACACCGACCACTATTCGCCGCATCCGCAGTAAACTCAAACTCTCCCAGCGCGCGGCGGGCGCGGTGTTCAAGGTGGGGGTAGGGGCGTTCGACAAATACGAGCGCGGGTTGATTGAACCCAGCGGTCCGACTGTGCAGCTTATGGTGCTGCTGGATCGACATCCGGAGCTCTTGTCGGACCTAACTTGATGACACCGACGACCCAGGTTCCCAGTGTAGAAGAAATATCACGACGCGCCGCTGAAAACGCTTTTGGTTCGCCGGTTGTCGTAAACAACTTACGCGGGTTAGTTGTCGAAACTATTGTTGATGCAGCGCTTTCGCCGGAATGGACATGGACTGCTAAGGATTGGGCGGGTTGGGATTTCAGCCATTCCGACGGCACGCGCTTGGAAGTCAAGCAGTCGGCAGCCCAACAGTCATGGGCGCAAAGAAAACCGACCCCTGCGCGTTTCGATATTGCCGAGAGAACTGGTCGATATGAAGGAGCCACCTGGGTATCGCAGAGTGGTCGAGCGGCTCACATTTACATATTCGCCTACAATGAAACACTGGGAAGCCAAACAGATCACAGGGACCCTCGGCAGTGGATTTTCTATGTCGTGCCTTCAACGCGCTTGCCAAACCAGCGGAGCATCGGCTTGCCTGCCATTCTAAATCTATCAGTGGCGGTAAGGTGGGAAGACCTGTTGACGGCGCTCGAGCGGGCGCGACTTCAATTATAGACGGGACATTTTCCCTCTCGTGGCTCTGAAAAGGCTTTCACCGACAATAATCCACACGCGGCTACGTCGGAACTTGGACCGCGTAGACGCTTGCTGACGTGACGCGGCCATCGATCTCCGCCTGGGCGACTATGCGCCGATATTCTTTGCCCTCGAAGGCGTCGAGCCGGTCCCAATGATCTGGCAGGTCTGCCGAGGTGAAGACGAGGATAGAAACCACCGGACCCGCAGGGTCCGGCGTCAGGCCGGGATAGCGCCCGCCGCTACCCCATCCCGTTTCACGGAAATAGCCGCGCACCAGGCCGGGTGTCCAGGAGCCCGCAATACCGTCCATCTGGACATGGTTGCTTTTGCCTGGTGCCAGGGTGCCGTAGACGATCAGCCGGTGTTCCGGGCTCACTATTTGGCGGCCTCTAACTCCGCGAACACCTTCCGCTTGGGTCCGAGATAGCCGAACAGGAAGGCCGCGACCTTGCGGATCTGGATCTCTTCCGAGCCCTCGGTAATGCGGTAGCGGCGGTGATGGCGGTAGATGTGCTCAAAGGGCTTGTGCCGCGAGTAACCGATTCCGCCGTGCACCTGCATGGCCCGGTCAGCGGCCTCGCAGACCAGACGGTTGCCCCAATAGTTGCACATCGAGACCTTGTCGGAGATCTGGCGCTCGATCTCTTTGTGCTCCATGTGGTCCATGTCCCAAGCGGTCTTGCGGATCAGCAACCTTAGCATCTCGCATTGGGTGGCCAGCTCAACGAGCGGAAACTGGATGGCCTGATTGTCAGACAATGGCTTGCCGAAGGGCTTGCGGGTTCGGGCGTATTTCACACTCTCTTCGATGCAATAGACCGCAGCGCCTAGGGATGATGCGGCTTGACGGATGCGGTTTTGGTGCACGAAACTTTGGCCCAGGCCCAAACCGCGATCGATCTGACCCCAATAGCTTTCCTCTGGAATCCACACATTGGTAAAGC
>JANPNB010000255.1:0-2449 GCA_031427275.1 Alphaproteobacteria bacterium
GCCCGAGCCCTATGATCGGGCGCTCTATAAGGGGCTGGGTGAGATGGGGTTCTTGGGCGCCGCGATCCCGGAGGAATATGGCGGGGTCGGGCTGGGGCATCTGGAACTTTGCGTGATCGCTGAGGAGTTGGGCCGGGCCAATGCGCCGGTGCCGGTGCTGTCCTCCATCTATCTGGTCGCTGAAGCCTTGATGCTGTTGGGGACGGTGGCGCAGAAGGCGGCTTGGTTGCCCAAGTTGGCGTCGGGGGCCGCCGTGGGTTGTCTGGCGACCAGCGAGGGCGTGGGCCGGGTCACCGAGCGCTCGATCAAGGCGCAAGTGGCGAATGGCAAGCTGAGCGGCGTCAAGATGCCGGTGGCGGACGGCGATATCGCCGATGTGGCCGTGGTGGCGGCGCGCAGCGGGCAGGGGGTGTCGCTCTATCTGGTGGATTTGGCCGGGCCGGGCGTCAGCCGCGAGGCGCTGGAAAGCATCGATCCCACCCGCAGCCAGGCGCGGATTTCGTTTGAGGACGCACCGGCTGAGTTGCTGGGCGAAGCGGGGCAGGGGTGGCGGTTGTTGAGCGACCTGCTGGACCGCGCCGCCGTACTGACGGCGTTTGAGCAGGTGGGTGGATCGGACAAGGCGCTGGAAATGGCGCGTGACTATGCCCTGGAGCGGATGGCGTTTGGGCGGCAGATCGGATCGTTCCAGGCGGTTAAGCACATGCTGGCCGATATGTATGTGGCAGCGACCTTGGCGCGGTCGAACGCCTATTACGGAGCCTGGGCACTCTCGACCGGGTCGGCGGAGCTGCCGGTGGCGGCGGCGACGGCGCGGATCTCGGCGGGTCAGGGTTTCCAGCATTGCGCCAAGAACAATATCCAGGTGCATGGCGGCATGGGCTTCACCTGGGCCTTTGACTGTCACCTCTATTATCGCCGGGCCAATGTACTGGCCCTGGCGCTGGGGTCGCAGTCGACCTGGGAAGATCTGCTGATTGAACGTATGCGCAGGCGCAATGACGCCCCGGTCGCGGCTTAGGGAGTTAGCACCATGAATTTCGACGATACCCCGCAAGAAGAAGCCGCCTTCCGCGCCGAGGTTCGCGCCTGGATTTCCGCTAACGGCCCCAAGCACCTGGAAGCCGAGCTGAAGCAATCGACCTTTGGCAATTCTGGGCTTTCTAGCGAAGACCCGATGGCCGCGGCTAAGGCTTGGCAGGCCAAGAAGGCGCAAGCCGGTTGGGCCTGTCTGCACTGGCCCAAGGAATATGGCGGGCGCGGCGCGACGCCGATTGAGCGGGTGATCTGGGGCCAGGAAGAGGGGGCCTATGGCACGCTCGGCGGCACCTTCATCATCGGCCACGGCATGTGCGGCCCGACCCTGATGGCCTGGGCCAGCGAGGAGCAGAAGCGCCAGCTGTTACCGCCCATGGCGGCGGGCGATGAGATCTGGTGTCAGCTGTTTTCGGAGCCAGCGGGCGGGTCTGACTTGGCGGGCCTGCGCACCCGAGCCGAACCCGCCAATGACGGCACCGGCGACTGGATTATCCGCGGCCAAAAAATCTGGACCAGCGGGGCGCACTATTCTGACTACGGCATCGTCATCACCCGCACCGACCCCGATGTGCCCAAGCACAAGGGGCTGACCATGTTCTGGCTGAGCATGAAGACGCCGGGCATTGAGATCAGGCCGATCAAGCAGGCCAACGGCCCGTCTGGTTTTAACGAGGTGTTCTTCACCGATGTGCGGATCCCCGATGCGCAGCGTTTGGGGGCTGTGGGGCAGGGTTGGACGGTGTCGCTGACCACCCTGATGAACGAGCGGTTGTCCATCGGCTCGGGCATGCCGACCGGCTTTCCGGAGCTGTTCGACTATTGCCTGAACCTGCAGACGCAGGATGGCCCGGCGGCGGACAACCCGATGGTGCGATCCCGCTTGGCGCAATATGCGGTGCGGGCCAGTGGTCTGAAATACACCGGCATGCGGGCGATCAGCGCGCTCTCCAAGGGCGAGACGCCGGGACCGGAGAACTCCATCGGCAAGTTGGTGGCCGGGGCGTCGATGCAGGAACTGGCAATGTTTGCGCTGGATCTGCAGGGCGAGACCGGGGTGTTGAACGATCCGGCGCATGCAGAGGCGGCGCAGAAATTCCAGGCCATGCTGCTGCGCTCACCGGCGACGCGGGTGGAGGGCGGGACTGATGAGATCCTGCGCAACATCATCGCTGAGCGGGTGCTGGGCCTGCCCGGCGATATCCGCGTGGATAAAGACGTGGCGTTTAAGGACATCCCGACCAGCGGGCGAGGTTAAATGCTCCACCTTTATGGCTACCGGATGCACGGAAGTGATTCCCTTTAGCTTGGGTAGCTGATTCAACGTTCTGATCCTTAGGAGGGTCGGAAGGTTGTTTGGTGCGGGTGATGTTCGGACGTCTTTGCGTGGGGCGTGGCTATTTGATCAGATTGT
>JANPNB010000256.1:0-24787 GCA_031427275.1 Alphaproteobacteria bacterium
CCCGCGGACCAATAGCCCCCACGACATACGGGCTGATCGTTGCCGCGATGAGCCCGAGCTTGACCTCCGAAAAGCTGAATTTAGAGGCAGTCGTCGCAACGGCCATGTCACAGGCTGCGGCAAGGCCCGCTCCACCGCCAAATCCTCCCCCTTCTACCAGTGCGACCGTCAGGGCCGGGATATCCCACAGGCTCTTGAGCATTTTCGCCAACTGCATCGCGTCGTCACGGTTGTCAGACTCACTCCAGTCGGCGGCAGCGCGCATCCATTCAAGATCGGCTCCGGCGGAGAAGAAGCCCCCTTCGCCGCGCAGAAAGACAACCCGCACATGTTCAGAGCCTTGCAGGGTCTCGAATGTCTCATGTAGGGCAGCGATAAGCTCCGCATTGAAGGCGTTTCGAGCCGCGGGGCGGTTCATCGACACTGTGGCGACCCCTTGAGGGGTGACATCGATATTGACCAAGCTCGACGTGGCGTCGCTATCGACACCCTCGACCAAGGGACCGGAAATGGGATGGGTCATCTGTGCTAACCTCGCGCTGCATTAAATCTAGTCTTGGTGATAGGCCCCTACATCCGGAATATGCCGAACCGCGTCTCAGGTATGGGTGCGTTGAGGGCAGCCGAGATTGACAGCCCCAACACGTCACGGGTTTGCGCTGGATCAATAATCCCGTCGTCCCATAAACGCGCTGTAGCGAAATAGGGGTCGCCTTCGGTTTCATAGCGGTCGCGGATCGGTGCCTTGAAAGCCTCTTCGTCAGCTAGGGGCCAGGTCCCGCCACGGGCCTCGAGCCCGTCGCGGCGAATGGTTGCTAGAACACTTGCCGCCTGCTCACCCCCCATCACCGAGATGCGGCTGTTGGGCCATGTCCAAAGGAACCTTGGAGAATAGGCTCGGCCGCACATGCCGTAATTGCCTGCCCCGAAGGATCCTCCGATCAGCACCGTAAACTTGGGCACCTGAGCACATGCAACTGCAGTTACCAACTTTGCCCCGTCCTTGGCTATCCCACCGGCCTCATACTTACCCCCGACCATGAAGCCGGAAATATTCTGCAGGAAAACCAAGGGGATATTTCGCTTGCAGGCCAGCTCGATGAAGTGGGCACCCTTGAGCGCGCTCTCTGAGAACAGCACGCCATTATTGGCCAGAATGGCGACAAGCTGGCCCCAAATCCGGGCAAACCCACAGACCAAGGTCGTCCCATAGAGCGCTTTGAATTCATCGAACTCAGATCCATCTACGATGCGCGCGATCACTTCGCGCACATCGTACGGTGCCCTAACATCGGTAGGCACAATGCCGTAGAGCTCTTCAGGCTCAAAAACCGGCGGTCTTGGCTCTGCCAGCACCATCTGGTCAGGCTTTTTCGCGTTCAGATTGGCGACAATGGAACGAACGATCTGCAGGGCATGTTCATCGTCAATCGCCACATGATCGACGACGCCTGAGCGTCGGCCATGGGTATCGGCACCGCCGAGCTCACTTGCGCTGATCACCTCGCCTGTTGCGGCCTTTACAAGCGGCGGGCCACCTAGAAAAATCGTACCCTGACTGTCCTCGCCGGTACCGCGAACGATCACGGTCTCGTCACTCATAGCCGGAACATAGGCTCCACCAGCTGTGCAGGAGCCCATCACACAGGCGATTTGGGCAATGCCCTGGGCGCTCATTTGCGCTTGATTGAAGAAGATTCGACCGAAATGCTCTCGGTCTGGGAAGACCTTGGCCTGATGCGGCAGGTTAGCCCCCCCTGAATCGACCAGATAGACGCAAGGCAGGTGATTCTGCATGGCAATCTCCTGGGCGCGGAGATGCTTTTTCACCGTCAACGGAAAGTAAGCTCCGCCCTTTACGGTCGCGTCATTGGCAACGATCATGACCTCGCGGCCGGAGACCCTGCCGATACCGGTGATCACCCCTGCCCCCGGTGCCTCACCATCATACAGCTCATGCCCAGCTAGGGCTGCGACCTCCAAGAACGGCGATCCCAAATCGAGCAACCGCATGACCCTTTCGCGAGGCAGCAATTTTCCCCGACTGGTATGGCGCTTACGACTGTCCTCTGGTCCCCCCTGGACAGCCTTGGCCGCGTGTTCACGCAGTTGAGCGGCTAGCGCTCGGTTGACCTGCGCGTTGGCCTGAAAGGGCTGGCTGTTCGTGTCGATAGCTGTCTTGATCAGAGGCATAGGCAAGGCATAGCCGGGCGCGGCGACGCAGGCTAGCATCCCATGTTGTGGCAAACCTACCAGACATACCTACTGACTCGGCGCTCGCACGATTGTTCGAGGATGAACGTGCCCAGGGCGAGGCGACTTGGTTCTCGCTGCCGGGCGGCGCGACCCTGTTTAATAGCGGGGAACCTGCCGATCATCTCTATTTCCTTCGCGCTGGCCGACTGGGGGCGTTCCGGCGTGAAGAGGGGATGGAGCCTCAATTTCTAGGCGTCATTCGCCCAGGTGAGCCGGCTGGAGAAATGAGCCTGATCGCCGGCGTCGCCCACTCCGGACACGTCGTTGCCTTGCGAGACTCAGAAATATTCGCGATGCCGCGCGATGTGTTCTTCGAGGCGTGCGATGCCAGTCCCATGGTCATGGTGGAATTGGCCAAGCTGATGATCTTACGCAGCCGACAGGCCGCCACAAAGACCTCAATTGGCGAACCTTCGGTCTACGGCTTTGTCACGATCGGTGAAGCCATGCCGCTGCGACCTCTGGTGGACAAGATCGCGCGGGAAGTTGGCAAGCTGGGTTACTCCGTCACAGTGATTGGGGCTGAGGCACAGCATGCGCCGACAGAATGGTTCTCGAACGTCGAACGAGACTATGATTTCGTACTCTATGCCGCCGAGGCTGAAGACATGGGCTGGCGGCAGGTCGTCGGTCGACAGGTCGATCGGCTGTTCTGCGTTGGACGCGGAGAGAGCGCACCCCCTGCCAATAGTCTAATGCGTGCGACCGATCCGATGCAGGCCCAACAACTGGTCGATCTAATCCTCGTCCAAAAGCGCACAACCAAATGGCCGAAAGGCTCCGAAGCCTGGCTGGATGCGGCTCAACCGGCTCGTTTATTCCACATGCGTCGCGACAACACGGAGGACGCGTCCCGAATCGCGCGGGTCTTAACAGGCCAATCGGTGGGGTTGGTCCTCTCAGGTGGCGGTGCCAGAGCCTACGCGCATGTTGGCGCGGTGAGAGCTTTGAAGGAGAACGGTACGCCGATCGACTTCATTGGCGGCGTTTCGATGGGGGCCATCATTGCGGCCGGTGTCGCGATGGGTTGGGACGGTGTCGAGATGGATGAGCGGATCAAGGACGCTTTCGTCAATACCAGTCCGCTGGATGATATCGCCTTCCCGTTACTGGCCATGACGCATGGAAATAAGGTGCGAGAGCGATTGGAACGTCATTTCGGCGACGTGCAGATCGCCGACCTTTGGCTCCCCTTCTTTTGCGTTTCGTCTAACCTCACCACCGGGGCCTATCAGGTCCATCGGCGCGGATTGCTGCGAGATGCTTTGCGGGCAACCATCTCGTTGCCCGGGGTTCTGCCGCCGGCCACACAAGGCATCAACGTGCTGGTCGATGGTGCCGTCCTAAAGAACTTCCCGTCCGATATCATGCGCGCGTCGCAACTTGGGCCTATCGTCGGCATAGACGTGACGCGGGGCCGATCCATTACAGCAGCCGATGTTGCCCGGCCTTCGTCTGTGTGGCGTTGGATCCTGTCGGGAGAATGGCGTAAGGGCCCGCCGATAGTGTCGCTCCTGATGCGGGCAGCCACGGTATCTTCCGGGCGCGACATTGCCGCAGCCCGGGACGCAACCGATGTGCTGGTGACACCAGACGTGACCGGCGTCGAAATACGCGACTGGGCAGCCTATGAACCGGCCGTCGCTGCGGGCTATGAAGCGATGGTCGCCGCTCTGGCCAAGCTGACAAAGCCGATTACCGACATGCGCAAACGCGTGAGCCGCCGCGACCTTTAGGCCTCAATTTGTGGGCAAAATTTGTGGGGTTTACGACTCGACCATTCCGCGCTCATAGTCGGGGTCTTGTTCAACAATTGAAAGGAGGTGACCCAGTGTCTCATTGTCTTCATCCGCAGGTGGAAACCGTGATCTGGGCCTCCGATAGCGGGGCGTGCGTTTAGGCGTATAGGATTGCGGGGCCGCTGAGCGGTCCGACAATGGAAGGGCCGACCCCGACAACGGGTCGGCCCTTTGCTATTTGGGCGTCAAGATTATGCCCCGATCAGCTCTCGCCCGATCAGGTAGCGGCGAATTTCATTGGTCCCTGCACCGATATCATACAGCTTGGCATCCCGCAGCAGACGCTCGACCGGATAGTCCCTAGTGTAGCCCGCACCACCCAGGGCCTGGATCGCCTCGAGCGATACTTTCACCGCGTTTTCCGAGGCCATCAAGATGGCCCCGGCTGCGTCAAAGCGGGTGGTCTTGCCCGCGTCACAGGCTTTGGCAACGGCATAGACATAGGCCCGAGCAGAATTGAGCGCCACATACATGTCGGCGATCTTCCCTTGCATGAGCTGGAAGGACCCAATGGGCTTGCCAAATTGCTTGCGGTCTCGAACATAGGGCAACACCACGTCGAGGCAGGCCTGCATGATCCCGAGGGGACCCGCAGCAAGGACGGAGCGTTCGTAGTCCAGGCCGCTCATCAGCACGCCAACGCCCCCGTTCAGAGGACCCATGATATTCTCTTCTGGCACTGCACAGTCCTCAAACACCAACTCGCCAGTGTCGGAGCCGCGCATACCCATCTTCTCGAGCTTCTGACTGACAGAAAAACCTTTGAAATCCTTCTCGACCAGGAAGGCGGTTATGCCCTTGCTGTTCTCACCCGGTTCGGTCTTGGCATAGACCACCAGGGTGTCGGCATGGGGTGCATTGGTAATCCAAAACTTCGTGCCATTGAGCACATAGTGATCCCCGCGGCGCTCCGCACGTAGCGACATGGAGACGACATCCGACCCCGAACCCGCCTCGCTCATGGCCAGAGACCCCACATGTTCTCCGCTGATCAGCTTGGGCAGGTAACGATGCTTCTGCTCAACTGAACCCCAGCGCCGCAGTTGATTGATACAAAGGTTGGAGTGAGCGCCGTAAGAGAGCCCGACCGAGGCGGAGGCGCGCGATACCTCCTCCATCGCGACAACATGATCCAGATACCCAAGGCCCAGACCGCCGAATTCCTCCTCAACCGTTATGCCATGCAGGCCGAGCGCGCCCATCTCAGGCCAAAGGTGACGGGGAAAGAGGTTTGTCTGGTCGATCTCTGCAGCCAACGGCGCGATGCGGGCGGTGGCGAAGCGTCCCGTGGTTTCGCGAATAGCATCAGCAGTCTCGCCGAGCGCAAAGTCTAGTGAGGGAGCAGAGTTCGAAGTCATAGGCTCCATTTAGCACGGGGCAATTCCAGCCGCGAGTGGGGCAAGAAAAGAGGGAGCTCGCTGCACAAGCGAACTCCCCCATCAAGTCCCCCCAGACTCAATTGAATCCTTCCCGGTTCTGAATGTCATCACCTGCGTCCGGTTCGAAATGGCCGAGCCGCGATAGAAACATGTACGCCGCCGTAGCGAAGAAAATGACCCCACCCACGCAGGCCAGCCATCCGACAATCCACGGATTGAAGGCCCCTCGCCCAGCCGTCGCGCTGGCCGACCAATAGAGACCACCCCCAAATAGCGCGATCCCCAGCAGGGCTAACCCGGCAAGCGGCGCAATGTCAGCAGGCTTGGCTTCGGTGACGTAGTCATCGGCGGCTGCGTCACTATCATTAGCGGAAAAATCGAAGTCTACCGCCTCAAGCGCCTGGCTCGCAGGATCTGATAAGTTGCGCCCGAATGACAAGACTCGCGGGTCAAACAGGGTTGGCTCGGTTAGTAGGGCGGAGTCTGTTTGCGGCGTTTTCACGGTTTGCAGCAAGTCAGGTTCAGCGGCCACTTCGATTGGAGCGGTTAGGACGAAGGCGTTGCTGGCTTCATCCAATCTAACTGGCCAGCTTGGCGGGGGCAGATCGATAGTTGGGCTGGCAATATCCTTACGCGCTAGGCTCATGGGATCTTGGCGAAGACCGTTGCCCTGGTTTGAAGGGACAATAGGCGGCTCGGCTGCAATGCTTTGTAAGCGGCTGGTGACGGCAGCCAGAGCACGTTCAGTCGCGCTTGCCGGATCCTCACGTCTTGCCACCGCCTCTGAGCCCGTCATTTCGACGGTAAGGACTGTCGGCGTTTCACCTAGTGGGTTTTCAGCTATATCAGCGGTCGGGCGGACGATCTGGGTTGGCGTCGCGACCCAACCATCAGGCGGCGTAAGAAACAGGACCTTTTCTGCAGCTCGGCGTCTGACCAGGCCATCAACGACAATCTGCTGGCCCTCAAATTCCGCCTTGCGCCAAAGCTCTAGGGCCTCAGCCGCGTGAAGAAGTCGTCCCTGGTTCACCAACGAGAGCACTGACGAACTTTGAAAAGCGTCAGCACCGACGTTGAACGCAAACGCACAGAGTGCATCGAATTGGTTTTGGGACAGTGGTGTAAATGTCCCGTCCCGAACACGCTGAGCGACGGCTATAAGATCATAGATCAATAGTGTTTCGGCATCCCTAGGCGAGACTTCAGTGCCCTGCCGAGCCGTCTGGGTATGGCCATGACCAATGGTCCAACGCCCATCTGCCAACCGCGCGGCCTGCGCGCGATAGCCCTCAAACGCCTTGATCAGGTCGATCGCAGTTCTTGAGGCCTGTTGGCGCGGCGACATATCCGTTGATCCAGAATGACACAGACGCCGATGCGCCCTGCCCTCCACAGGCAATATCGGGACCGTTCAGAGCAAAATGACGGCAGCGAGACCCAAGACCGAAAGGAAACCCATAAAGTCGGTCACAAACGTCACAAACACCGACGAGGAGACCGCCGGGTCGCGTCCTAGACGATCAAGGGCAAGCGGTGAGAGTATCCCAGCAACCGAAGCCACGAACAGATTTATGAGTAAGGCCAGTCCAATGGTCAGGCTGAGCCTCAGATCATGGAAGAATACCCAGACTGCGACACCCATGACGCTGGCCAAAGTTCCGCCGTTCAACAGGCCGACGCCCATTTCACGCAATACAATGCGTCCTGCGTTTGCGGCGGTTAATTCGCGATTTGCAAGGGCCCGCACAGCAACTGTCAGGGTCTGAGTTCCGGCATTACCACCGAGTGAGGAGACGATCGGCATCAGGACAGCCAAGGTTACAAGCTTGACGATCTCATCTTGGAAGGCCCCGATCACACTAACAGCGATGGTCGCTGTCAAGAGATTGAGCAGCAGCCAGGGCAATCTGGCCGCCACAATACCGAACACCCCGGCATCGCGCCCGGCATCAGACACACCAGCTAGAGCCAGAATATCCTCCTCGCTCTCCTCCTGAATGACACCGACGATATCATCGACAGTGATCTGGCCCACAAGTCGCCCACCTGGCTCGATCACAGGTGCAGAAATTAGGTGGTACTTATCAAAGATGTAGGCGACTTCCTCCTGGTCCATTTCGACCGGGATTTCCGTCACGGGCTCCATAATTTGAGCCAGAGGTGTATCGCGAGCGGCGCGCAAAAGGTGACTTACAGGAACAGCGCCCACCGGTTTATGCGCCGGATCGACCACATAGATGTCGAAGAATAGTTCCGGGAGATCGTCGCCTTCCTTACGGAAGTGATCGATGGTTTGGCCGACTGTCCAGAATTGAGGGGCCTTGACCACCTCGCGCTGCATTAGGCGACCGGCGGTCTCCTCGTCATAGGCCAGTGAGGTCTCAATGGCTGTGCGCTCAATCTCGGGCATGGCCGCTAAGACCTGAGCCCTACGGTCATCCTCCAGATCTTCGACGACATCGACGGCGTCGTCGGAATCCATCTCACCAAGCGCTTTGGCCAGGATTGCCGATGGTAGGTGTTCGAGCACATCCTCGCGGATATCTGGGTCGAGCTCTGATAAGATTTCTGCGAGCGCTTCGGGGTCGAGGTGAGCGACCACCTCTTCACGATCACTGGCAGACAAAAACCCCATCAGGTCGGCCACGTCGGCAGGACGAAGTGCGGCAAGCAGCTCGCGTAGCCGCTCGGCATCGCCACGATCTGTGGCATCCACCACCATCGCCACGAAAGCCGGATTAAGCGCGTAATCCTCGCCTAGCGCGAGATCTTCTAGGTCTTCGACTACGTCTGGCAAGGGCCGAGTAGGATTGCCTCGTCCTAAGGTGGCTAGGGTGGACTCGTCAAAAGGGTCGTCAGCGTCGCGGCTCATGCGGACCTCCCTTTTTGACCTATCGGCGTGTGACCTGGCTTTAGCCCTACTAGAGACCTTGTTTCACTGGTGCGGTCGAGAAGACTCGAACTTCCACGGGTTACCCCACAGCGACCTCAACGCTGCGCGTCTACCAATTCCGCCACGACCGCGCGTGGTGAGCCGCGGGGCGTAGCAAACCCCTGGGCGTTTGTGAAGCTCACGCGTCAGGAATATCCACCGGCCATAAAGTCATAGACGTTTGCCGGGCCCGTGACGGCGATTGAGATGCGATCCTCATTGATCTGGATTTCGCCGCGAGCAACCGGATGATTGTTGGCCAAAATCCACACTTCATCGTTCACCGTGGTATCAAGTGGAATCACAGCGCCACGTCCCATACGCAGCAATTGCTGCATAGGCAGGACCGAGCGGCCGAGCACCACCGAGATCTCCACATTGACGGCATTAACTTGACCCAAGACGCGCTTTCCTCAAAAACCAGCAAATTCAAAGCGCCGATGGCGCTGCAGGTCCACTTGAATCCACAGTGCAACCAACATGCTTGACCGGTCGTTAAGTCATCCGCTCGAGACGCCAATTTTTGGCCGCGCAGATGAGCGCGCCTGTGGCTGGGCTATTTCTGAGCGCCCCGTCGGCTATCATCAGGCGTTGAATGTGATGGAGGCTCGAGCCGAAGCTATCGCGCGCGGTCAAGCCGACGAGTTGGTTTGGCTATTGGAACACCCGCCGCTCTATTCAGCCGGCATCACCGCCAAGACCGCCGACCTCTTGCAGCCGAACAGATTTCCAGTTTTCCAAACAGGTCGTGGGGGTCAGTACACTTATCACGGTCCAGGCCAACGAGTCGCCTATGTGATGCTGGATCTAACCCGTCGCCAAAAGGATGTTCGCGCCTTTGTGGCAGCCTTAGAAGCTTGGATCATCAATGCTTTGGGTCAACTGGGGGTCAGCGGAGAGGTTCGAGAACGTCGAGTGGGCGTTTGGGTGACGCGGCGAGCAAACGGATCATCACCCCGCGAGGAAAAAATTGCGGCCATTGGCGTCAAATTGCGAAAATGGGTCTCATTCCACGGCATATCTTTGAATGTGAATCCCAACCTGGATCATTTTTCAGGTATCGTGCCCTGCGGTCAGACAGAGCACGGCGTGACCAGCTTGCTCGACCTTGGCTTGGCAGCCACCATGGGGCAGGCCGATCAAGCTCTACTCACCAGCTTTAGAGAAACCTTCGGGTCTACCGAGCGTGTTCCCCCACCCATCTTGGGATCAGGCGCGTAGCGGGTTTTCCCCAAATCGATTTGGACCGGCTTCGCCTTTGAGCACGCCAAGCTCGATGACGGCCCAGATCACCACCAGCATGAAAAGGAAGTCGAAAAAGCCATAGGGTCGGGGCCAAACCGCCACCAAGGCGGTCAAGATCAAGCCGGCAATCCAACCCGAGTGGCCGCGATCGTGCAGCCGCTTGGCTAAGATACAAGCTCCGAAAAAGAACACCGCCGGATAGACGATCCACCCCGTCAACCAATGCAGTGTAACGCCGACGATTGACTCATAAATGACCACGGCAGCGATCAACATGGCCGCCGACATAAGGAAAGGCGTGCGCGATAGGCGACCTTTCGCCGATAGAAAAAGGTCTCCGAGCTCAACTTGGCCGTTCATGAAACTCTCTCAGGGACTCGTCCCGACACATTATAAGGCGCAAGCGGCGCTACGCGAACTCGATTAGCACTTCATCGGCGGCCACGGAGTCCCCCGCCTTTGCGCCGACGGACTTCACAACCCCGTCCCGCTCAGCCCGAATAATGTTTTGCATCTTCATGGCTTCGACGATGGCAACCTGCTCGCCAGAACGCACCGACTGACCCAGTTCGACATCCAGGGTGACCACGAGTCCTGGCATGGGTGACAAGATCATCTTGGACGTATCAGCCGCTTTCTTGGGCGGCAGCTTCTCGTGCAGCTCAGCCGACCGTGGCGTCAGCACAAGAACACTGAGTGTTGTAGCCCGGTGGCGGATTGTGAAGCCCTCGGCAGCCGGCTTAACCGCGACGGTGAAGGTCCTCCCGTCTAATGCGCCACGAAACGTTGAGGTTCCCGGACGCCAGTCAATATCCGACAGACTAAGGGTCGTTCCGTCAGGCAGAAATTTGACGTTAAAGGCGTCCCCGCCATTTGAAAGGCGTACGAGGCGTTTGTCATGTCCGGCAATGACAATCCATTCGTCGCGCACCAAATGGGGAGCGCTGCGTTTTGTGATAATGCGGTGCATTGCGCAGGCGACGGCCGAGACCAGCTCGCGTTGCCAGTTCGTCGGCGGGGTGCCAAGGAAACCGTCAGGAAATTCATCCTTGATGTAATTGGTCGACAACACGCCAGAGCGGAACCGGGCCTGGTCCATTACCGCCGCCAAGAATGGAATGTTCTGGCCCAGGCCTTCGATATGGAAGTCTTCGAGGGCCATGCCCATGGCGTCGATCGCCGCTAGGCGGGTTGGTGCCCAGGTCGACAGCTTGGAAATCATCGGGTCATAGAACATCGAGATCTCGTCCCCCTCCCGGACGCCAGCATCGTTGCGCACGATGATATCGCCGACCTGACCCTCGCGAGGCGGTGCATAGCGAACAAGCCGACCGATGGAGGGCAAAAACCCACGATAGGGGTCCTCCGCATAGATGCGGCTCTCCATGGCCCAACCCTTGATGGCCAAGTCGTCTTGAGCAAAGGGCAAAGCCTCCCCGAAGGCTGAGCGGATCATTTGCTCGACCAAGTCGACACCAGTGATGAGCTCCGTCACCGGGTGCTCGACTTGCAAACGGGTGTTCATTTCCAGGAAGAAGAAGCTCTTGTCCTGCCCCGCCACAAACTCGACCGTGCCAGCGCTGTCATAATTGACCGCCTTCGCCAGAGCGACGGCCTGGGCCCCCATAGCGGCGCGGATTTCCGGGTCGAGCAGCGGAGACGGAGCCTCTTCAATGACCTTCTGATTGCGACGCTGGATCGAGCATTCACGCTCGAAGAGATGAACCACATGGCCGTGCTTGTCGCCCAAGACCTGGATCTCGATATGGCGTGGGCTCTCAATGAACTTCTCGATGAAGATGCGGTCGTCGCCGAAACTGGCTTTGGCTTCCGCCCGCACGGCTGGGAAGCCTTCCTCAACGTCCTTATCGCTCCATGCAACCCGGATGCCCTTCCCGCCGCCGCCAGCCGACGCTTTGATCATCACCGGATAACCGATGTCTTTGCTGATCTTGATCGCATGGGCGGTGTCGTCGATTTCGCCGATATGCCCCGGCACCACCGATATGCCGGCCTTAGTGGCGAACTTCTTGCTCTCGATCTTGTCGCCCATAGCCTCGATGGCGTGCGGATTGGGCCCGATGAACACGATGCCCTCAGTGGCCAAACGCTTGGCGAAACCGGCATTTTCCGAAAGAAACCCAAAACCTGGATGCACGGCTTGAGCTCGAGTCTCACGACAGGCCGCAACGATCTTGTCGGCGACGAGATAACTTTCGGACGCCGGAGCTCCTCCGATGAAGACCGTCTCATCAGCCATCTCTACGGCCATGGAGTCGGCATCGGCCTCCGAATAGACCACCACAGTGGCAATCCCCATCTTGCGACAGGTCTTGATGATCCGGACAGCGATCTCGCCGCGATTGGCGATCAGGATTTTCGTGAACATTGGCCTCAATCTAGTGCGACTAAAACAATGAGCTAAAGCAGAAATTCGTCATCGTGATCGTAACCTCCGCCCAAGCTCTTCCGTATTTGGGAGCACGACTTTAGAATGGACCCCATGGACAAGCTAGCCGCCTCCCCTACCGGTTTCGACCTGACGCCCCCCGACGCTGCGGAACGCAAGACCCTGGAGGTCGGTTTGAATCGCGCGGAGGCGGAAGTTCTGCTGCATCACGGCACCGAAGCCGCGTTTTGCGGTGGCCTGCTCGATAACAAGGAGAATGGTGCCTATTGCTGCAGGCTTTGCGGGCTGCCGCTCTTCCAGGCCCACACCAAGTTCGAGAGCGGTACAGGCTGGCCCAGCTTCTTTGCCCCGTTTGACGAGAGCCACGTGGTCAGCATTCGCGATGTCAGCTACGGGATGGTCCGGATCGAAACCCGCTGCGCGCGCTGTGACAGCCATCAAGGCCATGTGTTTCCCGACGGTCCACCGCCTACACGCCTCCGCTACTGCATCAACTCGGTATCGTTGGAGTTCGTGATGGATGGGCAGCCTTTGCGTGACCCGTTGGGGCGCGGCGATAACATGCACATGGTTGTTGTGAAGTAGCCTGACCCAAGTCTTCGTCTTTGAGTGTGAAATTCCGGTCGCCAGCAGTCTGGATCGGCACAAAGTCGCCGACGCCTCTTTCAAAGATGCCTACTTCGCGCCTTTGCGGAACCCCAAGGCGAACGTCGTAGATCTGTTTGCCGCCGTGTTTGCACACCATCCGCTCTGGATCAAAGTCGTGTTGATTGTTCGCAACCGACTTGCGGAACTTTGCGGCCTGGAGGTGCCGAGTGCTTCCGATATTCTCAATCCGACGATCACAGATGGGTACCAGGTCGGCGACAAGATCGGACCCTGGCCTCTGTTCTATCTCAGCGATAGCGAGTTGGTGGCTGGCCGCGACAACGGTCACCTAGACTTCCGGCTCTCTGTACTGAGGCAGGAGCATGGGGCTGACACCCGCGTTGTCATCTCGACAATCTGCAACGTCCACAATCGTTGGGGTAAGGTCTATCTGTTCTTCATCGTGCCGTTCCATCGATGGGGCGTCCGACGATTGATAGCGGACGCTGTTGCAGCAGGCCGCCTTTAACTGGACCTGTTTCAGACACCTAAGGCACCCGCCACCATGTCTGCGATCTGGAGCGTCTGCTCTGCATTGCCCGGACCATCGGCCAAGGTCCAAGCCGCTGAAAGTCCGCAATAGGCCAATAACCACGACATCAAGCGGGTTGGTGCGATGTCAGAAGCGGCGCTGACCACCTCTACCCTGCGCCCAAATACCCCTTGAGTCAGAGCTGTTGCGACATCGGGATTGCAGAGCATGTTGGCGTGGTCATAACCGCGATCTCCAATCAGGCCTTTGGGGTCAATGACCAGCCAGCCGCGCGGCCCGAAATCCAAAACATTCCCGTGGTGCAGATCGCCGTGCAACACGCAGATCTCTCGGGGTTGATCAAGCAATCGGCGTGCGACATCGCCCGCCTTGGCCATCACGCCACCCACAGCGTCAGCCGTAGGCCACAGCTGGCGAAACCAAGGCTCTAACGGAACCAAGGTATCGGGCGGCACTGCCTCTCGTGGCGCATGAATAGCCGCCCCTGCCGCGCAGAGAATCTTGCACGCTTCGTCATCGCGCCCGCTCCGTGCCATGTCCGCCAGATCACCCAAGCCCGTGGCGCGCTCAAGCAAGAGCGCCTCACCTTCCCTGGCGATGACTCGCGCCGCGCCTTCGCCGGCCCACCACGACATAAGGGTTCCGCCGGCAAGCTCTTCAGGTGACTGGCTGAGTTTGAGCATCGCTGGCGCGCCCGCATGACGCACTGGCATCAACCGTCCGGCCAAGCTGGAGAAGCCCTCTCCGTCCGGAGTAAGGTTCCAGAGGTCAAGCCAAGGCTGGAAACCTACAGATTGAATCATGGGGGCGCGCGAAACCCTCCGAACGCCTGCTCGAGTAGCTGTGCAAACGCGATGGTCGTGCGATCCTCCAGATAGGGCCCGATGATCTGGGCAGCGATCGGCAGCCCGCCGCGGGTCAAGCCGATTGGCGCGGCCGTGGCCGGCAGGTTGGGCAGGGTCGCCAAGCCCGGCCAGGACATCTGGTCAAAGAAATAGGGTGTCGTCTCGCCGTTGATGGTCAGGGTCCGGGCGGCCAAGTTGGGCTCAGCCACATGGGGAAAGGCCACTGTGCCGAACACCGGGGCCAGAACTACGTCGAAGCTCTCGAACAGCTTCGCCCAAGCTAGGCGAAGCTGATGCTGGCCGTCCAGCATGTTCAGCCAGTCATAGGCCGTGGGGATGGGCGGCGGCGGCGGCCCGCCACGGGACATCAAGGTTTGCAGCATCTGCTTATAGAGCGCGGCGGCCTTGGCCAGGTCCGGCAGCAGGGCGCTGCCGCGCGCCACCTTGGCTCCGCTCGCCTCCAGCCCATCGGCCAGCCCATGCAGCGCGTCGCGGATTTCGTCCTCCAGCGCGACGCCCGGATAGCCGTCGAGGATCAGCACTCGGTAGTCGGCCAGCCGCGTATGACGCGGCGGCGCCAGAGCCAGGCGATAGCCCTTGGCCTCAGCGCCGTACGGGCCAGCCAGCACCCCCAGCGCTAGGTCGAGATCGGCCGCGGTGCGCGCCATCGGCCCCACCACCGCCAGCGGCATCGGCGCGCCATCCGCCCCGGGCGGCGAATGGCCCTTGGCCGGGATCAGGTTGAGGCTGGGCTTGTGGCCATAGACCCCGCAGAAACCGGCCGGCACGCGGATCGACCCGCCAATGTCCGAGCCGAACTCCAGCGGGACCATGCCGGCCGCCAAGGCCGCCGCTGCGCCGCCGGACGATCCGCCCGGTGTGCGGCCCAGGTCCCAGGGATTGTTCGTCCGCCCATAGACCGGGTTGACGCTCTGCCAGTCCGACAGGAAGGGCGGCACATTCGTTTTGCCCAGGATGATCGCACCCGCCGCTTTGAGACGGGCTACGCCAACTGAGTCCTCTGACGCTACAAAGTCCCTGAACCCCTCGAAGCCCCAAGTGGTCTTCAGGCCCGCGACATTATGAGATTCTTTGACCGTCATCGGCACGCCGGCCAGTGATCGGCCTTGCCCATCGCGGCGGATGGCGTCAGCGGCCTTTGCCGCTTCCCGCGCGCGATCGAAATCACGGACTACGACGGCATTAATAGGACCATCATGCGCCTCGATACGCGAGATGGCAGCATCGGTAAGTTCGAGGGCACCAATTTGCCGTGCGTTGACAGCAGCGGCGAGTTCAGTCGCTGAAGCGGTGGCAAAGTCGTGTATTTTTGGCAACTTTCAAACTCCCAGATTAGATGAAGGAGCCACGCCCCGCCCTCACAGTGGAATATTATCGTGCTTTTTCCAGGGATTTGCCAACACCTTACCGCGCAAGTTCTTCAGCGATCTAGCTATGCGTTTCCGGGTCGTGCGCGGCGAGACCACGTCGTCGATATAGCCCCGGGACGCCGCGATAAACGGGTTAGCGAAGCGGGATTTGTAGTCGGCTTCGTGGACGGCGATGGCCTCGGCGCTCTCGTTGCGGAAGATGATTTCCACCGCGCCTTTTGAGCCCATCACCGCGATCTCGGCGGTCGGCCAGGCATAGTTGATGTCGCCACGCAGGTGCTTTGAACTCATCACGTCATAGGCACCGCCATAGGCTTTGCGGGTGATGAGCGTCACCTTGGGCACAGTGGCCTCGGCGTAGGCGAACAGTAGCTTGGCACCGTGACGGATCAGACCACCCTGCTCTTGCTTGGTTCCGGGCATGAAGCCGGGGACGTCGACGAAGGTGACCAGCGGGATGTCAAAGGCGTCGCAGAACCGCACGAACCGGGCCGCTTTACGTGAGCTGTCGATGTCTAGAACCCCGGCTAGAACCTGGGGTTGGTTGGCGACAATGCCAATGCTGCGGCCATCGATGCGCGCAAAGCCGACGACAATATTCTTGGCGAAATCTGGGGAAATCTCAAAGAAATCTGCTTCATCGACGACCTTCAGGATCAACTCCTTCATATCGTAGGGCTTGTTGGGGTTGGACGGGATCAGGGTGTCGAGGCTGGCTTCCTCGCGGTTCACGTCATCGAAGCTATCGCGGACCGGGGGCTTGTCGCGGTTCGACAACGGCAGGAAATCGACCAAGCGACGCACTTGGGTCAGAGCTTCCAGATCGTTCTCGAAGGCCCCGTCAGCAACGCCTGACTTCATGGCGTGGACCCGGTAGCCGCCCAGCTCCTCGTGGGTCACTTCCTCGTGGGTGACGGTCCTCACCACGTCGGGGCCGGTGACATACATGTAGCTGGTATCCTTCACCATGAAGATGAAGTCGGTGATGGCCGGGGAATAGACGTCACCGCCAGCGCAGGGGCCCATGATCACGCTAATCTGTGGGATGACACCGCTGGCCAGAGTGTTTTGCAGGAAGATATCGGCATAGCCAGCCAGACCATCCACGCCCTCTTGGATTCGTGCGCCACCGGCGTCGAATAGACCGATGATCGGGGCACCGACCTTTAGCGCCTGTTCCTGAACCTTGACGATTTTACGCGCGTGAGCGTTGGAAAGAGAGCCGCCGAACACAGTGAAATCTTTAGAAAAAACAAAAACGAGTCGACCGTTTATGTTACCCCAACCGGTGACCACGCCGTCGCCGGAAATCTTGTTGTCGGCCATGCCGAAGTCAGTGGCGCGATGCTCGACAAACATGTCGAACTCTTCGAAGGAGCCCTCGTCCAGGAGGAGGTCTAGGCGTTCTCGCGCGGTCAGCTTGCCTTTGGCATGCTGGCTGGCGATCCGTCGCTCACCGCCGCCCATGCGGGCCTGTTCACGTCGCCGCTCAAGCTCATCCAGGATCTGCTTCACGCAAGGGCCCGCCTTTGGTTTTCACTGGAGCAAAGCCGTAGTCGGGTCAGCCGAATGACGCAAGTTCACGGTGGGTAACCGGGGTGCAGGTTCCCTATGTGTTTGATGCATGTTTAGCGCTGGGCAGCGAACCATTGCGCGAGCATCAGAGACTCTTTCAGCAGCCCTGCGGTACGGATCGCCGCTTCCTCATCAATCCCCCATTTGCTCTCCTGAAATGCGTCATCGACGCGCGAGAGGTGGTGGGCCTTTTCGCCGTCAATCCAGCCGTGCTGGAGCGCCACAGTCAAGATCGCTGAGCCGAGCAAGGGCGCTCCATAGGCGAGGCCCGCGAGGCCAAAATCATCAAGATTGAGCGCCAGGCTACGTACGGCCGCCAGGGTTGTCGTGGGCTGGGTGCGGTGGCGGATGCCCTTGGCCCGGACGAACACCAAGCCGAGTTCTGTCTCTGCCCGTTCGAGGATGGGCTCCCAGGCCTTGGTCTGCTCGACCACCAGCGCGACGGGCTCGTCGGCGAAATAGCAGATGAGGTCGGAGCCGGCGTAGTCGGCGAATTGATCAGCCGTGGGCTCACGTGCCGGGGGGATCGCCTCCAAGGCGGTATAGGCCAGGCGCGTTGCGCTCATGGCGGCGAGCTCAATGAACTCGCCCTGCCGTGCCCATTCGTCGGCGCAGAGTTGCGCCAAAGCTGCGGTGGGCAGAATTAGCTTCCTGCCGCCAGCCGAACTGGGACCCCGACCGTCCAGCAATACGGCGTGGCCGGTGTCGATCGGGCGAACCTCGACGGACTTGTAGAAGCGCCTGGGCTTTTCGCCCGGCTCGTGAAACCCTTTTTGCAAGTTTAAGACTCCCGCCTGCGACGGATGCAGGTCTGTGAGCCGTGAAATGGGCGATGGGGCGGAAATAGGCAAGGAGGCGAAGGCCATGGCTGATCGCGATTTGGAGGCTGCCATTGCCGTGACCCGGTTGGGCATGGGCGCGCGACCCGGTGAAATTGCACGGATTCGCAGTGATCCACGCGGTTGGCTGAAGGCCCAGATCCGAACTGAGGGCGCTGACCAGCCGCAGGAAAACCCTCAAACAGCCGCCCAGCGGATCGCTGAGCTGCGCGATTACCAGCAAGACAAAAGGACCGCCAAGGCAGCAGTTGAGGTCCCCGAGGCACGCGATCCTCTGAAGCAGGTGCGACGGATGATCCGCGAGGAGACGGGTGGCGACTTCCTGGCCCGCGCGCAGTTGGGTGCCAATACACCGGCCGGGTTCAGAGAGCGCTGGACGCTTTTTTGGGCCAATCACTTTACGGTCAGCGCCATTAAGCTGGCCACGGCGACGGTGGTTGGACCGTTTGAGCAAGAGGCAATCCGACCCCACGTGTTTGGGCGGTTCACCAGCCTGTTGGGGGCAGCGACCACCCATCCGGCCATGTTGCTCTATCTGGATCAGGCCCAGTCCATTGGACCGGGTAGCATTGCGGCGCAGTATCTGAAGCGCGGCAAAAACCAACGCGGGGTCGGGAAACAGTCCCTGCCGGAGAATTTGCGGCACGTTGGCCTGAATGAGAATTTAGCGCGCGAGATCCTGGAACTGCACACTGTTGGGGTGAACGGCGGCTACAGCCAGGCTGATGTCACGGAGTTCGCTCGGGCCATGACCGGCCTTTCGATCGGTGGATTTAGAGAGCCGGCTGAGTTTGTCGGCACTACCGTCTTTCGCGGCAATACCCATGAGCCGGGCGAGCGGCTGGTGATGGGCGTGCGTTACCCATCAGGCGGTAAGGAGCAGGCTGCGGCGATCTTGGCCGATCTGGCTGAGAAGCCGACCACTGCGAGGTTTATCTGCACCAAGATCGCGCGGCATTTCGTGGCCGATGATCCACCGCCAGCCCTCGTTGAGCGACTGACCCAGACCTGGATCCGCTCGCGGGGAGATTTGGCCGTGGTGGCAACGGCACTAATCGATGCGCCTGAGGCTTGGGAGCCGACACCCGCGAAATTCAAGACGCCCTATGAATTCCTGATCTCAAGTTGGCGGGCAGCGGGCGGTTCGCCCCGCGACATTGCGGTGCTGGCCCCGACCCTCAACGCCATGGGCCAAAAGCCGTTTGCGCCGCCCTCCCCCAAAGGCTGGCCGGAGGATACGGATGCCTGGGCGGCACCTGACGCCATAGTCAAACGGATGAGCTGGGCCCAGACCTTTGCCAGCGCAGCCATCGCTGATCGCGACCCGAGCCTGATTGCAAGGGATGCGTTGGGCCAGAGGCTGCGACCTGCCACCGCCACCATGATCGCCCGTGCCGAATCCCGGTCAGAGGGTCTGGCTCTGTTGCTGATGAGTCCGGAGTTTCAACGCCGATGACCAACTCTTCGAACCTTTCGCGCCGCCAGGCGCTCGCAACGGCCGCCGGGTTTGGCGTATCGCTGAGTTTCGTCGCCCGGCAGAGCTTCGCCGCCAGCCAAGGTGGCCAAGCCGCCAAGAAAATGGTGCTGGTGATCTGTCGCGGCGGGATGGATGGGCTAACCGTGGCCCCACCAGTGGGTGACCCTGACTATGTGGGCCTACGTCGCAATCTGGCGATCAGCGACACCGCGCTGAGGCTGGATGGCATTTTTGGGCTGCATCCGTCATTAACGGCCGTCCATGCTATGGCCCTGGCCGGACAGGCACGGATCGTTCCGGCGGTCGCGACGCCCGACCGGGCCCGCTCCCACTTCGAGGCGCAGGACGTCTTGGAGAGCGGTGCAGCCACGCTGTACGGCACGACATCAGGCTGGCTGAACCGCGCGGTCAGCAGCCTTAGCGCCCAACGCAAGGTCGAGGCGATCTCCATCGGGGCCACCGCGCCGCTGGTGCTGCGTGGCCCGGCGGCAGTGTCGTCCTGGTCGCCTGGCAGACTGGTGGATGCTCAGGCCCACCTGCCCAGCCTGTTACAAGACCTCTATAAGGATGATCCGGTGCTCGGCCCGGCCTTCGCGCGGGGTTTGGCGACGGAGACCATGGCCGAGAGCGCCATGGGTGACGTTGGCATGCCCAACATGGGTCAGGCAGCCAACACGAAGGCGTATCTGAAACAGGGTCAGGATGCATCGCGCACGCTGGGCCAGACCGTGGCCGGGTTTATGCGCGAACCGACGGGGCCACAGATCGCCGCCATTAGCCTGGACGGCTTTGACACTCACGCCAATCAGTCGGGGCAGCTCAACGTCCGCCTAATCAATCTCGATGCGGTTCTGGACGGGCTGCACACCGGACTGGACAACGCATGGTCTGACACGTTGGTGGTGGTCGCCACCGAGTTTGGCCGCACGGCAAGGGCCAACGGCACCGCCGGAACCGACCACGGCACGGCATCAACGGCTTTGGTCCTGGGCGGCGGATTGAAACGCGGCGACATTATTGGCGACTGGCCAACTTTGAAGGCTACGAGCCTGTTCGAGAACCGAGACGTCGCACCGAGTCTGGATATGCGAGCGCTGTTCAAGGGCGTGTTGGCGGAGCAGTTGGGGGTGGAGGCAAGGGCGCTGGACGGAGTGGTGTTTCCGGAGAGCGCCGCGGTGAAGTGCGTGCGTGGGTTGGTTTGAGGCTCGGGGATCGAGGGGCGGGAATTGTAGGACGCGCGTTTCATGACGTCATCGCAGGTTGGTTAGACCCGCCGATAGAACAGCACCGCCGAACTGGGCACCAGCTGTTGCAGCAGATCGAAATCAGGAATGTTGCCGGTAAGAAGGACGCGGCCGGTCTCGGCGGCTTGCAAGCAAAGCATCGCGTCGTTGAGCAGGGGTGAGCCGTGGGGGCGATCAGTGAGACGCGCGACTAAGCCAGCCAGCATACCAGCTTCGCCGTGCGTTCTGAGGCTGGGGGTCAAAAGCCTACGCTCTGGGATGTCGTTGATCAGGCCTGTCAATTGCCCGAGAGCGGACTTGGTGGCGGCGTGAGACGGGTCTAATCGTCCGAAGAGATGGGTTAACTCAGATAAAGCTACGGCGGAGTGGTTGAGGGTACGAAGGGTCAAAAGCTGCTCGACAGCAGGCGGGACCCGTCCTTGCAGCACGTCAATGTAAACACTGGTGTCTAGCAGGAGCTCGGCACCGGACGCGCTTTGCTGATCGACAAAGGTTAGATGTGAGTCAAGGCGGCGATTGAGACTGGCTCCCGGGCGCTGGGGTCGCAATCGCCTCAGTGATGCGGCAAGCTCAAAACTCAAGGCTGATGTCCGGGGAGACGGTTCCCCGGCAAGCCAAAAGTAGAGTCCCGAAGTCATCTTCCATTGCCAGCTTGGCCAAGGCGTATTCGATGACCTGTGTGGTGGAGGATAGTCCTGAGCGGGCCTTAGCCGCATCCAGCAAGGGGGTCGGCGTGCGAACACCGATGCCTCGGCGGGTTCCGCCCATCAAACCCGCGCGTTCAGCTTGATCAAGAATAGCCGCGTGTCGGGTGGACTTTTGAAGAATATCGAGGTCGAGGACTTGGGTCATGGAAGGAACTCCAGCGTTAACTTGTATAACGCTTTTAGCATTTCGTCAAACCTGAGACTTTGACCGGATTTGAGCAGGACCCCCTACCCCTCCATGTGCGCCTTCATGATCTCCATGCCTTGTCCCATCAGCGGCTCGAAGGCGTCGGCCATGGCTTGCGGCAGGACGTCGGCGATCCAGACAACGCGGGACCAGCCCTGTTCGGCGGGAAAGACTTGCATAGCGCCGTTATGGTGGCGGACCTGATCGCTCTCGATGGCCCAGACCAACCGACGCTGGCTATCATCGACGGTAACGATGTGTTCCTTCAGAACCATGCCGCTGGCGAAGGTGACCATACGGGCGGGTGGATCGGCTACCATCTCGACGTGGGTGACAAATCCCGGAACAAGGCGGGTATGCAGAGCACCGACATCGCGAACGGCGTCCCAGACGACATCTGGCGCAACGTGGACAAGGATTTCTTTGTGGACGGTGGGCATGGAGATTCCTTTTCGGTGACCGCCAATCCTAGGCACAAGGGCCGTGACATGCTGGCCGAAAACGGACATCGTCACTGGATTGAACCCACTGAATTTGGAAAGACCCGCCATGCATGAAGCCTCCGCCCGCGAAGACATCGCCCTAAGTGCCGACGCCGTTTGGGCGGTGATCGGGGATTTCTCCGGCATTCGGAAGTGGGCACCTGCCTTGGAAGGCGAGAGCACGGAGGTGACGCCCAAGGGTAAGGTCCGCACGCTCACCATGCCCGGCGGTCGTCAGATCAGCGAGTTGTGCACCGATGAGGGACCTTACCACTATACCTACACCTTGGATCGGCCCGATCTGGAGGTCTATCTCTCGACGGTTTCCGTAGAGCCGGGTGGAGCGGATAGCTGCGCGATCGTGTTGCGGGTGAAATTCATCCCCAAGGACCCCGCCAAACTGGAAGAGCTTAGCGAGGGACTGAACAAGTTCTGTCGAGGTAACATCAAGGCAATGAAGCGGGCGCTGGGGTTAGGTGAGCCTCGGCCCTAAACCCTGCAGCGCAGGACTTCACCCAACCGAGCAAAAGCCCCTTTGCGGGACGAGGTGGTGCGGTAGGCTAGGCCAACGGTGCGCGACGGGCTTGGGCGTGCGAAGGGTGTGATGGCGATACGCGGGTCGGTCAGGGCTGGCAGAGCCATGTCTGGGATCAGGGTTTGACCGTGACCGGCAGCGACCAATTGCACTAAGGTCGCGAGACTGGTGGCACCCAACTGGGTGCGCAGGCCGGGATCGGTAGTGCCGCAGAGGCTGAGCGCCTGATCGCGCAAGCAGTGGCCCTCATCGAGCAGCAGCAGGCTGGCCAGGTTAAGCTGTGCGGGATGCATCGGGCCGTCGGGTGCGTCGGCGCGCGCGGTGGCCAGATGGAAAACATCCTCAAATAACGGCAGGGTTTCCAGATCGTCGCCTGCAATCGGCAGGGCCAGCAGGATCAGATCAAGTTCTCCAGCGCGCAATTCATTGATCAGGGTGGCAGAGACGGCTTCGCGGATAGCAAACCGCGCCTCGGGAAAAGCGGCGTGCAGGGCTGGCAAGGCGGTAGGCAGCAAATAGGGCGCGATGGTGGGGATGACGCCCAGCGAAACGGTCCCGATCAAAGCGTCAGTGCCGACAGCGGCGCGAGTAAGGTCCTGAACGGACGAGAGAATCGCTCTTGCTCTGGCGACAATAAGCACGCCGGTCTCAGTCAAGGCCGCACCCCTCCCCCGCCGGTCTACGAGATCGATACCGAGGCGGGCCTCAAGGTCAGCGATCTGTTGCGACAGAGCCGGTTGGCTCACGGCGCAAGCCGATGCTGCGCGACCGAAGTGACCCTGATCGGCCAAGGCCACGAGATAGCGCAATTGGCGCAAAGTCGGCATTGATAAGTTTTTCCGATCATACTTCAGGATTTTACGATTTTACCAATCAATCGTGTCGCTGCAAGAAGAAACCCACCGACCGCAGGACCCGCGCCATGAGCACCAACGACAAGATCACCACCGCCTCCGGAATCCCGGTCGCTGACAACCAGAACAGCATCTCCGCCGGCCCCCGCGGAGCTCTTTTGCTGCAGGACTTTCACCTGATCGAGAAGTTGCAGCACTTTAATCGCGAGCGCATTCCTGAGCGTGTCGTCCATGCCAAGGGGTCTGGTGCCTATGGCACCTTCACGGTGACCCACGACATCGGTGCCTACACCAAGGCCAAGCTGTTCGACCAAGTGGGAAAGCAGACCGAAACTTTCGTGCGGTTCTCGACGGTGGGCGGCGAGCGCGGTTCGGCGGACACTGAACGCGATCCACGCGGCTTTGCGATCAGATTCTATACCGAGGAAGGCAACTGGGACCTGGTCGGGAACAACACGCCAATGTTCTTTATCAAGGACCCGATCAAGTTTCCCGACTTCGTGCACACTCAGAAGCGTTGCCCAAATACCAATCTGAAATCCCCGACCATGATGTTTGATTTTTGGTCCAAGGCCCCAGAGAGCCTGCACCAAGTGACCATGCTGTTCTCTAGCCGAGGCACGCCCGACGGCTATCGGCACATGGACGGCTTTGGTAGTCATACCTTCAGCCTGATCAATGACGACGGCGAGCGTGTCTTTGTGAAATGGCACCTGCGCACCCAGCAAGGGATCAAGAACCTGGAGGCCGCCGACGCGGTTCGGTTGGCCGGGCAAGATCCGGACTACGCCCAGCGCGACCTGTTTGGGTCGATCGACCGAGGCGAATTCCCGAAATGGGAAGTACGACTACAGGTGGCCACCGAGGCGGAGCTGCAGTCCTGGGAAACGCGGACCGGCTGGAACCCCTTCGACCTGACCAAGGTGTGGCCCCATGCTGACTTCCCGCTCATCCCGGTGGGGATACTGGAGATGAACCGCAACCCGACCAACTATCACGCCGAGGTCGAACAAGCGGCGTTCTCGCCAGCCAATGTCGTGCCCGGTATGGGATACTCACCCGACAAGATGCTGCAGGGTCGGCTGTTTGGTTATCACGACGCGCAGCTTTATCGAGTGGGTACCAACCATCAGCACCTGCCGGTCAATGCACCGCGCTGCCCGGTTCGTAACCAGCAGCGCGACGGCCAGATGGCCATATCTAATGGCGGGGCGGCACAGAACTACGCCGCCGTTGAGGCCGTCGGAACTGGCGCTTCTGGCTTTGGTCACGGCGATCCGGGCTGGGCATTGCAAGGTGGAGCTGGTCGGTCTGACGCGCGCGGTTCGGAGGACGACTTCACCCAGGCAGGCAATCTGTTCCGCATCCTGTCGCCAGTGGAACAAGCCAAGCTGTTTGCCAATCTGGCTGGACCGCTATCGCAGGTCAGCGACGAGATATTGCAACGCCAACTGGGTCACTTCGACAGAGCTGACCCCGCCTATGGGGC
>JANPNB010000257.1:0-2040 GCA_031427275.1 Alphaproteobacteria bacterium
CAGGCCGAAACCGACGATCACGGCCACAATCGCGCCCACGGAAAAGTTGGTGTCCTTGAACACCGTCAGATCGACCACCGGGTGCTTCTGCCGGAAGGCGCGCCAGAAGAAGACGATGCCTGCCAGCGAACAGACGAACATCCACATCACAAGCTGGTCGTCCTCGAACCAGCCGGCGGTTGGGCCTTCCTCAAAGATGTACTCGAAGGAGCCGAGGAACAGCGCCATGGCGGCGAGGCCCATGATGTCGATATTGCGGATCAGGCTGAGCTGTGCGGGCTGCTTCGGCGTCAGGTTCCACACCAGCACCGATGCGATGATTCCCGGAATGACGTTGACCAGGAACAGCCAGTGCCAACTCAGGTTCTCCGTGATCCAGCCGCCCAGCGTGGGACCTATGGACGGGGCCAGCGTCGCGACCATGCCGATGGCCACCTGCTGGATCATCGAACGATTGGGGCCGAACAGGGTGAAGGCGGCGGCCATCGTGGTCGGGATCATGGCGGCGCCCATGAAGCCCTGGATGCAGCGGAAGACGATGAGGCTGTTGAGGTCCCACGCCATGGCGCACATCGCGCTCGAGATGGTGAAGCCCGCGGCAGAGAACACGAACAGCCGGCGCATGGAGAGCGCGCGGTTGAGCAGGCCCGACAGCGGAATGCCGATCACCTCGGCGATCAGGTAGGTGGTCTGGATCCAGGAGACCTCGTCAGCCGACGCTGAAACGCCAGCCCCGATCTTCTGGATGGAGGAGGCGACTATCTGGATGTCCAGGATCGCCATGAACATGCCGATGACCATCGCGAAGAAGCCGATGTTGAGCATCAGGCTTTCGCGCGTTCCCCTCGCTGGAGGGACGTAAACCCCCAGCGGCGCTGGTGCGGCGGTGGCGCTCATGGCGGCTACTTGCAGTCAGGCTTGGTGGAGACCGTGGCCGTCACCTGCAGGCCGGCGCGCAGCAGGCCCGAAGCCTTGGCTTCGTTGTCGAGCACGATCTTCACCGGAACGCGCTGGACGATCTTGGTGAAATTGCCCGTGGCGGTGTCTTGCGGAACGAGGCTGAACGTGGCGCCGGTGCTCGGCGACAGGCTCTGCACATGGCCATTGAAGTGCTGGTTCGGGTAGGCGTCGACGTGAACGTCGACGCACTGGCCCACGCGCATCTCGCCGATCTGCGTTTCCTTGAAGTTGGCGAGCACCCAGACGTCATCGGACGACACGATCGACAGCGCGACGCGGCCCGGCGACAGGATCTGGCCGACGACGACGTCTTTCTTGGTGACGGTGCCGTTCATCGGCGCGCGGATCTTGGTGCGGCCGAGTTCGAGCTCTGCGCCTTCGACTTCAGCCTTTGCGGCTTCGACCTTGGCGCCTGCGGATTCAGCGGCGGCCTGCGCACTCGTGAGCTGGCTGCGCTGCGCGGTAATCGAGGCGTCAGCTTGCGTCAGCTGGGCGTTGGCGGTGCGCTTGGCGGCCTCGACCTGATCCAGCTTGGCCTTCGGATACCAGCCTTTCGCGGCGAGATCGGCAAGGCGTTTGGCGTCAGACGTCGACAGATCAGCCGAGGCGTCGGCGGCTTCGCGGGCGGCGCGGCTTTCGGCCAGCGTGTCGCGCTGAACGGAGATGCGCGCACGCGCCTGCGCGGCGTCGGATTCGGCTTGCGCAAGATTTGCCTTGGCGTGGGCGAGGCGCAGGACGAACTCGTCATCGACCAGCTCGACCAGAAGGTCGCCCCGCTTGACCTGCTGGTTCTCGGCGACGTGGATGGCTGCGACATAGCCTTCAACCTTCGGCGTCACGCGCGCGATGTCGGAGCGCAGCTGGGCGTTGTCGGTCGTGATATTGAACCGGCCATTGAGGAACCAGTCGCCGCCGAACCACAGCACGGCGATGCCGGCCACGGCCGCGACACCGATCAGGATCTTCTTGCGCCGGCCGCCTCCGGCAGGCTTTACCGTCGGCGCTGCAAGCGCTGCGGGGGCATCGGTCACGGTCGTCTGCGGAGCTTCAGGCTGGGGAGAGCCCGGCTCGATCTTGACG
>JANPNB010000258.1:0-2367 GCA_031427275.1 Alphaproteobacteria bacterium
CAACTCCGGGTTCTGCGGCTGGATGCGGACATCGACGTGCTGGCCGTAATAGCTGTAGGGCCAGCCATAGAAGGCCCCGTCCTTGACGCTGGTCATGTAGTCCGGGACGATGTCCGGGCCGATCTCGTCGCGCTCATTGACGGCGGTCCAGAGTGCGCCTGTGACGGGCTCATAGTCCAGGCCATGGGGATTGCGGATGCCGGTGGCGAAGGGGCGGCTCGGCCCAGCGGGCAGAGTGAATTCGGTGATCTCGGCCCGGCCGGCCTCAGCGGCCATGCCGTTCTCGCCGACATTGGAGTTGGAGCCCACCGTGGCGTAGAGCTTGGTGCCGTCTTGGCTGGCCATAATGTTTTTGGTCCAGTGGTGGTTGCGCGGCCCACCGGGCAGGTCGAAGACGTGGGTGCCGGTGCCTGCAAGCTCGGTCTGCCCCTCCTTATAGGGGAAGCTGACAATGGCATTGTCAGCCGCGACGTAGAGGGTCTGGCCGACCAGGGCCATGCCAAAGGGGCGCTTGATGCCCTGGGCGAACAGGGTCTTGGTCTCCGCGATGCCATCGCCGTCCAGATCACGCAACAGCATGATCTTGTTGGGGCTTTTGGTCGCCGCCCCGGCGTTCTTCATGATGATGCTGGCGGCGAAGCCGCGAAGCCCCTTGGGCTTGCCGGCCTCAGACGAGGACTCTGCCACGAGGATATCGCCATTGGGCAGGACATAGAGCCAGCGCGGGTGGTCCAAGCCCTCGGCCAAGCGGGTCACAACAAAACCTTCCGGTGCCTTGGGAGTCTCCCCGGCCGCCCAACCGACCACTTTGGCGATGGCCACCTGTGGTAGCTTGCCCTGGCGCGGCGCTGCCAGCGTCGGATTGGGGCCAAACCCTACGAAGGGGTCAGGTGATCCGGTCTGACCACAACCGGTAAGCGCCAATATGGCAATGCCGGCGAGGAGGGTGGACTTTGTCATGGTTGGCGCATCCATTCTGGGTCTTTGGTTCGTCTTATAGCCATCGGAATGGCGGGTGTTGCAAGCCGGTTGACGCTGGGCCGTCGTGGATCGAAGCTCGTCCCAGCTGGTCCAAATCGAACCAGCGACATCGGGGAGCTAAAATGACTCAGGAACTTACAATGCTGGCCTATGCGGTCGGCCTATTGCTGGTCTTGGTTTTGATCCAAGCCACGTCTGGTATCCGCGCCATGGGATTGATGCCCCTGGCGAACTCGCGAGATGGGTTACCACCAGCGTCTGGATTTCATGCGCGGGCGGGACGCTGTGTTGACAATCACCGGGAGGGTTTGACACTTTTTGCGCCGCTCATCTTGATCGCAGCGGTCAGTGACATCTCAAGCCCAATGACGATATTGGGCGCGCAACTGTTCTTCTATGGCCGGGTGGCGCACGCAGTGCTGTATCTCGCAGGGGTCCCAATGGTGCGTCCGTTGGCGTGGGCAGTCGGAATAGCCGGTACGATTATGATTTTGGCAGTCCTGCTCGGCTGGATGTAGTTGGGTCGGACGGTTCCCGGGGCAACCCTGGAACCGTCCGCTACCATGGATTAGCCGTTCACGGCGTCCTTCAGGCTCTTGGCCGGCTGGAAGGCGATCTTCTTGGACGCTGCGATCTGGATCGCTGCACCCGTGGAAGGGTTGCGGCCGGTACGGGCAGGCTTGGATTGGACCTTAAACTTGCCAAAGCCGGGTACGGAAACTTCGTCGCCCTTGACGGCTGCATCTCGGATCGCGCCGAAGACAGCATCGACGATTGCCTTGGCCTGAGCCTTGGTCAGCTTGGAGTCCGACGCTGCAACCTGGTCGATCAGTTCGGAAATGGACATGGAACGCCTTTCATGAGGGAATCGAAGTGGCGAGCCTGCCAAGGCGCGGGACAATTGTCACCTGCAGGAGAGCCCAGAAAGTGCTATTAGGGGCCATTATTCTACGTTTAGCGTCGGTTTTTGCGAATTGACGGTGCCTCGCAAGGGTTGCGCCAAGCCATAACGTCCTCGAATGCCTCCGAACGCTAGAAAATGAGCACGTCAGTTCAATGGGTCTTAGAGCTATTCGCAGACCTGCGGGACCAGCACTTGTAACGACACGGCACGGGTGACAGCGACCCCGTTTGACCAAACCACGCCGGTCTCAGACAAGGGTGTCGGTGACGACGCGCTTGAACCTGGTTGGGGTCTGGCTGGCAGAGTGCCCATAATGGGCGAAAAAGGCCAAATCCGGTGTTGCATACTGTCGCAGTCTGCAACAAATCTAACCCGACGCTTAGTTATTGAGCTAGGGAACAACGGAACTCGAGCGTCCTGGTCGAGCTAACCCCCACGACTAGGATGCAACGGGATGGGCCGCGGTGGAAGCTGCGGCCCTG
>JANPNB010000259.1:0-8482 GCA_031427275.1 Alphaproteobacteria bacterium
AGCGGGCCACATGCCGTCCAGAGCCGACAGCCATTCCGGTCGCGCTAAAGGGGGTGCCTTTTGGGTCCAGGAGGGTTTTCCGGCTGCGGCCTTGGCCTCTTCAGCGCGGTCCATCAGGGTGGCGAAGAACGCCCGCCAAGATGGCTCCACCGCATTGGGATCGCTGGCCCATTTGGCGTAGAGGCCTTCAACGAAGGTCGCATTCCCCCCATAGAGGAACGAGGTTTCCGCCATCAGTTGGTTGATCAGTCCTGCGTCGTCGGCCATGTTTTCCGCTTCCCGAGGGGACCGCGGCGCTTCATGGAAGGAGCTGAGCGCGGACCGCCCTACGCTTGAATTTTACGCGCCTCAAGAGTTCTTCAGAACGTCCAGCAGGGTTTCTCCCAGCTTGGCCGGCGAGGGTGACACGCGGATGCCCGCCGCCTCCATCGCCGCGATCTTGTCCTCAGCGCCGCCTTTGCCGCCCGAGATGATCGCCCCTGCGTGACCCATGCGCCGACCGGGCGGCGCAGTGCGTCCTGCAATGAACCCCACCATAGGCTTCTTGGTTGCTGAATTCTTTATGAACTCGGCGGCGTCTTCTTCGGCCGACCCGCCGATCTCACCGATCATGATGATCGACTCGGTTTCAGGGTCCTTGAGGAACATGTCCAGGATATCGATGAACTCGGTGCCTTTAACGGGGTCTCCGCCGATGCCAACCGCTGTAGTTTGGCCAAGGCCCACTTGGGTGGTTTGGAACACCGCTTCATAGGTCAGGGTCCCGGAGCGTGACACCACGCCCACCGAGCCTTTGCGGAAGATATTCCCAGGCATGATGCCGATTTTGCACTGTTCCGGCGTCAGAACGCCCGGACAATTGGGGCCGATCAGCCGGGTCTTGGAGCCCGAAAGTGCGCGCTTGACCTTGATCATGTCGCTGACCGGAATGCCCTCGGTGATGCAGCAGACCAGGGGAATGCCGGCTTCGATGGCCTCCAAAATGGAGTCAGCTGCAAAGGCCGGCGGCACATAGATCACACTGGCGTCTGCGCCGGTTTGTCGCACCGCCTCGCCGACAGTGTCGAACACGGGCAGGCCGATATGAGTGGTTCCGCCCTTGCCCGGCGTTACGCCACCGACCATCTGGGTGCCATAAGCGATGGCCTGTTCCGAGTGGAAAGTGCCTTGAGCGCCGGTGATGCCCTGGCAGATGACCCGCGTATGTTTACCGATCAGGATGGACATTAGGCACGCTCCCGCACGGCTTTAACAATCTTCTCGGCACCGTCGGACAGGTCATTGGCGGCGATCACGTCAAGGCCGCTTTCGTTGATGATCTTCTTGCCCAATTCGGCATTCGTACCCTCAAGGCGTACAACCAGCGGGACCGCTAGCCCCACTTGCTTCACCGCCGCGACCACCCCGTTGGCCAGGGTGTCACAGCGGGCGATGCCGCCGAAGATGTTGACCAGGATGCCCTTCACATTGGGATCGGCCATGATGATCTTGAACGCCGCCGTGACCTTGGCCTCGTCGGCCCCACCGCCAACATCCAGGAAGTTGGCCGGTTCAGCACCGTAGAGCTTGATGATATCCATGGTGGCCATGGCTAGGCCCGCGCCATTGACCATGCAGCCGATTTCGCCGTCCAGGGCGATATAGGAGAGGTCGAACTTCGAGGCCTCGATCTCTTTGGCGTCTTCTTCGCTTTCGTCGCGCAGGGCCACGACATCTGGGTGCCGGAACAACGCATTGCTATCGAAGCTGACCTTGGCGTCCAGCACGCGCAGATGGTCATCGCCCGTCACAATCAGCGGGTTGATCTCCAGCATGCTCATGTCTTTGGCCACAAAGGCCGTATAGAGCTGGCCCAACAGGACGGCAGCTTCCTTGGCCAATCCGCCGCTCAATCCCAGAGCTTTGGAAAGTGCCCGGCCATGGTGTGGCCATACGCCTGTCACCGGATCGATTGAGAAGGTGATGATCTTGTCGGGCGTGTCATGCGCCACGGTCTCGATGTCCATGCCGCCTTCGGTGGAGGCAACCACAGACACCCGAGAGGTCTCACGGTCTACCAACAGCGACAGGTAGAACTCTTTGGCGATGTCTGCGCCTTCCTCAATATAGAGGCGGTTGACCTGTTTGCCTTTGGGGCCGGTCTGGTGGGTAACCAACACGCGGCCCAGCATTTCCTTGGCGTTGGCGGTGACGTCTTCGACGGTCTTGACCACACGAACGCCGCCCTTGGCGTCAGGCCCCAACCCTTCAAAACGACCCTTGCCGCGCCCGCCGGCATGGATCTGGGATTTCACCACAAAGACCGGACCGCCGAGTTGTTGAGCGGCCTTGGTGGCCTCTTCAACCGTGAAGGCCGGAAAGCCGCGCGGCACTACGACGCCGAACTGCGAGAGAACGGCTTTGGCTTGGTGTTCGTGTATGTTCATGAGGTCGTGGAATGGGTCTGCCGGAGCGCTCGCCCAATCGGCGAGTAGCCCGGCTTATAGGGCGCTTTGCAGGCGAGTGGCAACCGCTGGAAGGGACGCTTGCTGGTATGTTTGCAGCCTTTTCCGATTATCGCAGGCTAGCCACAGTCGCGCTGCCGCGCCTGTCCAATCGCCCCCAACCCACGCGCGCGCCACGCAGGGCGGAGTTGAGCGATTTCAGCACGACATAGTACATGAGCTGGCGATAACCGAACCGCTGGGCTGGCAGCCAAACGAGGTCTCGCCAGGGTGCGCGCCGTTCCAGCGCCATACCCAACGCTCCCGCGGAGAGGTCTAGAAAGATAAAGGCTGCCCAATAGAAAATCGGACGCAGGGTATCGTCGGCAGACCATTCGACCGGATGCGATACCAAACCGTAGACCCCGGCGATCAACCCCCAAACGACGGCCAAATCAACTAGCGGAGCTAGGACCGTCAGGATAATTTGAAAGAGCCAAATCTGTGGGAGCGCGACGAAGCCAAGGACTGGCCGCTTTGGGTTGAACAGGCCGTCACGGTGCTTCCACAGACACTGTAGCGTGCCAAACGACCAGCGGAAGCGCTGCTTTAATAGCCCCGCGACCGTGTCGGGTGCCTCGGTGTAGGCTCGCGCCTCTGGATCAAACTCGACGCGCCAACCAGCGCGCTGCACAGCCAAGGTTAGATCCTGGTCTTCAGCCAAAGTATCGGGTGGATAACCGCCCAAAGCCAACAGCGCTGATTTACGCCATGCGCCAACGGCTCCCGGAACGACCGTCACGGCACCTAGAGCGGCGAGGGCCCGCCGCTCCAGATTCTGGGCAGTGACATATTCCAAGGCCTGCCAACGGGTGATCAGGTTCACCCGGTTGCCAACGATAGCGTTGCCGGCCACTGCGCCGACCCTTGGGTCCTCGAACCAACGCGCCAGCATGGCGATGGTCTCAGGGGGGAAGAGGGTATCGGCGTCCAAAGCCACGATGATTTCGCCGGTGGCGTGTTCTAGGCCGCGATTGAGCGCGCGCGCTTTGCCGCCGTTCTCGAAACTGAGCAGGGTGACACGTGGGTCTTGTTCGAACGCGTGCTGAACGACCTGGCGAGTATTGTCCTTTGAGCCATCGTCCAGGACGATCACCTGCAGACCCGACCACTTAGAGGCCAGGATGCGGTTTATCGAAGCGACGATCACTTTCTCCTCGTTGAAACAAGGGATCAGGACCGAAACACGGGGGCCGTCGTCGAGGAATTTGAGGGGCGGCGTGCGCGCTTCAATCCGTGAGCGGTGCAGAAGGGCCAATCCGCCGAGGGCAAGGAGCCGCGCCACGCCAAGCAGGATGGCTGTGATGAACAACCACCGCAGCGCTGTCTCCGCGCCATGGAAGAATCCAAATCCAATCCGATCAAGAAGTAGTTCGAAACCGTCGCGTGAGGTCGGGGGCAAGGCCTGGGCCCGCGTCATTCCCGACAGCTGGTCGACGGTCACCAGCCGGTAGCAGTGGGCTCGCAGCTGATCAATCAGCACGGGCAAAGCCGCAACAGTTCGGCTGCGATCTCCACCCGAATCATGGAGCAAGATCACTTGACCCGCGTGGGGTCCTTGGTCAGCGAGCCTTTCCAGTGACCGCGAGACGATGAGTTGCGGGTCGGGCTTCTTCCAGTCATCCGGATCGATCCGAAGGCCCACGGTCACATAACCCTGTTGCTGGGCTAGAAGCAGTGGCGCAACCTCGCGCGGGGTCGAGGGTTCCGCGTCACCAAAGAACGGAGGACGAAACAGCCGCATCGACTTTCCGGTAAGGGTCTCGAATAATCGCTGGGTGGCCGAGAGTTCAATTCTAGTCTCCCCCGTCGGCACCTCGGCGATATTGGGATGAGTCCAGGTGTGGTTGCCCACCATCTGACCCTCTCTGACCTCCCGCTGTACGAGGTTTGGAAACCGCTCCATGTTCTGACCGATTACAAAGAAGGTTGCCGAGGCTTTCTTGGCTTTGAGAATGTCGAGGATTTTCGGGGTCCATCGACCATCCGGCCCGTCGTCGAAGGTTAGGGCTACTAATCCGGGGCGCGCGCCATAGCGTTGAATCACATACGAGGTCGGTAGGGCATCATAGGTTTCCCCGGAAATCAGCCCAGATACCGTGTCGATGGTCAGGGTCCGGAGACCGGGTGTCGGTCTGGCCGTGACCTTTAAGACTTCGCCGGAACCATCAAAATCAACGTCCTGACCCGGTGAGACGGTGGCCAGCCCGGTGGTTTTGGCTTGGCCATAGGCGTGCGGCAGGACATTCCAAATCCCCTCATCCTCTGACCCCAACCGCCAGAGGGCATAACCCAGGGGCCTGAATTCGTCGGCAACTCGAATCTGGTTGAACATCGAAGCTGCGTCTAGAAACCAAACCGCGTGCTTGCGTCCGGTTTCATCTTCGTAGCCGTAGGTCGGGTTGAGCGACACCTGATCCATCGCCACCTTCGATTGGGAGTCGACTGCGGTTTGGGTGGCCTCGTTGAAAGTCATAGCCTCAGCGCTACCCTTGGGAACCCGTTTGGAGGCCAAGGCCCAGTCATACCCGTAGGCTCCTAGGGCAAGCACAGTCTTGGCGGGGTCCAGCCCGGTCATCGCCGAGGCCAAATGAGACTCAAACCAATCCTGGCCAGCGGGTGGGCCAGGGTCGCCAGTGCCGTAGTGCTCATCATAGGCCATCAGGACGATCACATCGGCGGCAGCCTGTAACGACTTGAGCGGCCAATCCTTGTCGTCGATCGGAGCGGTAAGCCAGACGTCACCGCCCTGGCCAGATAAGGCAGCCTTGGCTTGGCGCAAGAAGGCGGGATAGGCGGCGGCGGCCTGAGGAGACAGGTTTTCCAGGTCGAATATGTAACCCCCATAGCCATGAGCCTTGGCAAGGACCGCAAGATGATCGATCAGCTGCGCGCGCGCCTTAGGGTCCAGGATTACCGCGTCGGCATTGGAGCCGTTCCAGATCGCCTGTTCAGCATTGTGAACCACCGGCAGTAAGGCCGGTCGATGTTTAGCCGAGGCGATGATGGCTTCGGCGCGCGCATCCGGCGTCACCTCGATATCGCCAGCTGTGCCTTTCAGAGCGATCCATTGGGGGGCGACTACGTCGACTTGGTCAACATGTCTGGCGAGCGATTCCCGGGAGTTTTCATCCCACGACACATAGAAGCCGATGCTCAAAGGCTTTGAGTTAAGGGTTGTGGCCGACCCGCGAGGATGAGGAATATGAGTCCAAGCCAAACGGTTACGCTTTAACCGGTGTAGCGTTTCCTGGTGCAGGGAGGTCAGAACGCGAGGATCTTGCAGAGTTAGCACTGGCAGACGAGGCGCGAATGCCAGGGTGGCAAAAAAGCTCGCTATCAGCAGGGCAACCAGGGCAACCAACAGGCCGGCTGTCAAACTCACGCGTTTGGTGCGAAGGCCCGTGGGGTCATGGAAAATGTAGTCGGCCATTGAAGCTTCGCCCGTCCAAGGTGCGGCTTAGCGCCTGGAAGATGGCCGAACCTGGGCGCGGTCACCCAAGGAACAGTTGCCACATGGTGCGGCCCGGGATGAAGGCGACGAAAGCGTTGAAGAAAAAGCCACCGAAGAACAGGCCCATCATGGCCCGGCGATGACGAGGGACTTGATGGCGCTTGGCGGCCAAAACGGCCAACGGCGTAATCAGTAGGACCCAGCCGGTGATGAGATGCAGGAGCGAGAGATGTCCGCCGTTCAAGCCCCGGATGAACAGAGATGATCCTGCGACCGCGGCTACAAGGCACACCCAGACCCAGCCGGCCCTGCGGTGAAAGGTTTGTCCCTTCCGGATGATCATGAGCGCGCCACCCAGGCCCAGGGCGGTGACGGCCGCCAGAATGTGGATCTTGATGGCAAGCGACAGTCCCGCGAACAGATTTTCATCAAAGCCATGCAGGTGGCCTCGAAGGCTGAGATGCCCGATACCATGTGCGACCGGTCTGATCGCGACCAGAACCAACGCCGTGATCACCGCGTAAACGACCAGGGCCCGCAGTGCATAGGCAATGCGACCAGAGTTGGTTTGCGAAATATGCGACATCCTCTATCTCCAGCCTATTGCCGCGCGGGATCAGGCGGCTTGTCGAGGTCTGGTTTGGAGGACGCCCAATTGATGCGCAAAGCTCATCGCGTCGGATGACGGCTCCCCTGCGCCAGTCGTCGAGTGCCGCAGTTGGCGCGTCGTCAACGGACCCCATTACTTGGCCCGTGGTGCGCCGCACCCTGTTGGTGGCGGGCGCTGTTGGCCTGTTTCTTAGCTTCGTCGGGGCGTTCGGCAGCTACGGCGTGCCGTTCTATCTGCGCGCGCCCTATATGGTCGCCATTGCCTGGATTGGGACGATCATCGGCACCCTGTGCTTCCGGCTAGCTACCCGGTTCGCCTGGACCAGGGGTCACAGATACCTGCAGGGTGCCATTGGGGGACTGATGATGACCCTACCCATGGGCCTGATTGTTTGGGGTGCGACCTACGCCATACCGCGCAACGGAGCTCCGCTTGCCGCTTTGCCAGGATACGTCGCGACCTCAGCGGTGATCTGCCAAGTGATGACCCTGTTTGCGGTCATGATGAACCGCAATGCGCATCTGATCGCCACGGCGGCGCAGAGTGGCGACAAGGGGCCGCCGAAGTTCCTAGATCGTCTGCCGCTCAAGCTCCGGGGCGCGGATGTCTGGGCGGTGGAGGCCGAGGACCACTATCTCCGCCTACACACCTCCAAAGGGCAGGACCTGATTCTCCTTCGACTGGCCGATGCTCTTGATGAACTCGACGGGATCGAAGGCGCGCAGGTTCATCGTTCTTGGTGGGTGGCCCGCGACGCCATTGCCGACGCCAAGCGCGGGGACGGACGCGCGACCTTGACCCTGAAGGATGGTTCAGAAGTCCCAGTCAGCCGCACCTACGCCAAGCTCATCCGCGAGCTGGGCTGGATCTGAGGCTCAGCCATATTTCAGCGGCAATCAGGTTTGGCACCCAACATAGAAACGATATCGCGCGATAGGTGTTGTCGTAACCCCAAGGGCCAAGGAAGGCCAAGGGGAGATAGAGGCGCAAAGTCACGGCTGCCAGGGTGAGGGCGAAACTGCGGACCATCCAGCGCTCATGATCGACGAAGCGTCGGACCATGGCCAGTCGCAGAGCTTGGCTGGTGGTGAGCAGCCACAACACCGCCAAGATACCAAAGCCCGCCGTCGAAATCGGACCGGTCTTGGCCCCGAAGGCTAAGACCAGGCCCGCAGTGCCCGAAATCAGGCAACAGGCCACATAGGCCTTGCCCATCCAGCGGTGCAGGGCGGGTTTGCTCCGGCGCAGGGATGCTCGAAACTGGAACGGGCCGAGGATCAAGGCCGTGGCTGCGAAACCGGCATGCAGGGTCAGCACACCCAGGTGTGTAAAGCGATTGGCCAGGATCGGTGGGGCTAAGCCGTAGTTGCCGGGGATGAGGTAGCGATAGGCGCTCAGACCGATGAGCAGGGCGCAGATGGCGATAGTCCACCAAACAAAGCCCCCGACCTTCGTCGCCGTCGTGTCGATCATGTCATCACTCCCGGGTTCCCAAGAGAAGATGCGCCGCGATCAGACGGGAAGGCGAGTTACAATTCTGTATGCCTGATAGACGTTTAGCGAGATCACGGTCGATTTGGCTTGACTTCGGGCGCGCCCTATGTTCTTGTTTCGTTCGTGCGACAGATCATCGATGACATCAAGGCCCTGCAGGCCAAGACGCTGGAGCGACGGGCCAAGCAACTGGCGCGGCTGGAGCGGATGGAAGAGATCGGCATGGAGGTTGCCGAACTGCTGGCGCAGAAGGCGGTCTCTGGTGAGATGGAACCTACTGCCTGCGCTGATGCCTTGAGTAAGGTCACCCGCTTCACGCGCCTGACCATGGTGCTTAGCAACAAGATCTCTGATGAGCAGGAGAAAGACCTGATCGGTCGCATGACACGGCGGGTCAAGGCCGACAACAAGCGCAGTGTGGGTTTAGAGCTGCATCATCAG
>JANPNB010000260.1:0-5339 GCA_031427275.1 Alphaproteobacteria bacterium
TTCGAACACCCAACCCGCATAGGCCGAGATCAAGCCAACGGTCGCGCCGGCGGCGACCAAGAAGGCCCCATCAAATCCCACGCGCTCAGCAATCGACAACAGCAGAAGGTAGAAGACGATCTGGGCCAGACCAATCAGCACATATTGGGCGGCATGCACCCTACGGTTCTGGCTGACCTCGAACATGAAATAGGCCAGGAACACCAAGCCAAGAAACAACGGCGCGTACTTTAGCGAACGGGCCACCGACTGATAGGGATTGGCCGGTTCAATGAAGGACACCCCCAAGGCGGTCTGTCCCAACCGCGAGAGCGTGTCAGACGAACCTTGCGCAGGAACACCACGCGCGATGAAGGGGACGCTCCAGCTAGCACTGAACCCCTGGGGATTAATGGTCCGCGTAGCGGGCAGGAAACCGCCGTCAAAGCTGGGGTGCGGCCAATCGCTCTTGACGCTTAAGGTCGTGGTCTTGGCATAGGCCAGGACTGAGATGCGCTCCGCGCCTGAGAAGGTCATTGCTGCTGTGACGTCGAACTTGGCACCCGGAACGATAATCCCGGGCGCGTTGGCCCCGAAGAATTTGAGGCTACCGTCACTGGTAGGTTCGCGAACAGGTTTTGGGTCAACGCTGGCCGCAACAGCAACTTCGGAGAAAGACGACGCCGGAACCACCGAAAGTGAGTTTTCACCGAGTTTCAACACGACATCAGACTGGGCTCCGCGCGCGTCTGACGCGCCGACCATAAGTTCAGCGCGCGACCAGTCCAATTGCGCGCCCTGGGGCGCATTGGCCACCGCATCGGCCAAATCGAACTTGGCTGAAAAGTCCAGCTTGGCCACATAGACCGGCACTTTGAACAGGGAGCGCTTGCGGACTTCCGATTTGGCAGAGACGTCCGCTTGGCCTTCCGTGGGATAAATGACCTGAACCCCCCTTGACGGCGGGGCCTTGGGATCTGCCGCTGGGATCAGGTAGGGCACCGCCACCACGGGTCCGAGGAATGTCTGAGGCCCGCCGACCAGGCCGCCAACCTCTGACACAACTTCGCGAGCCCGGTTCGTCCGGTCGTTGAGCAGTAGAAACACAAACAATGCCACAACGCTCATCAGGGCCGCCAGCCCGCAGACCAGCAGCAGTTTCAAGCCCATGGACCGGCCCGGAACCCGACGCTTGGCTTCACTCATAGCTGGATCCCCTTTGGCATGTTCACGCTTGATCAGCCCCTAATAGACCCGCGCCTTGGGCGGGATGTAGGCGATGTCGTTGGTCATGGTGAAGTCGTGGACCGGGCGGTAGTCGATCTTGACCTTGCCGGTGACGTCATTCAGCCAGGTGAGCGTGTGCTTCATCCAGGTCTTATCGTCGCGATCAGGGAAGTCCTCGTGGGCGTGGGCACCGCGACTTTCCGTACGGTTGGCCGCCCCCTCGACGGTAACGATAGCCTGGACCACCAAGTTCTCGAATTCGAGAGTTTCCATCAAGTCAGTGTTCCAAATCATGCCGCGATCGGAGACCTTGAGGTCACCGCGTTTGGCCTGGACAGCCTTAAGGCGATCAACCCCCTTGGCGAGGCTTTCGGAGGTGCGGAAGACCGCCGCGTCCTCCTGCATCGCCTGTTGCATTTCTAGACGCAGGGCCGCGGTGGTGGTCTTGCCGTCCGCATGACGCAGCTTGTCAAAGCGCGCCAGGTGGCCGTCGGTCATGACGGGTTTCAGCTCGGGCTGGGTGGCCCCGGCCACCAGGGTGTCGGCGGCCCGCAGAGCGGCGGAACGCCCGAACACCACCAGGTCGATCAGGCTGTTGGAGCCTAGGCGGTTGGCACCGTGCACGGAGACGCAGGCCGCCTCCCCCACCGCCATTAGGCCGGGCACGACGGAGTCCGGGTTCTTGCCGGCCTTGGTCACCACCTCGGAATAGAAGTTCGTGGGGATGCCGCCCATATTGTAGTGGACGGTGGGCAGGACCGGGATCGGTTCGCGGGTCACATCGACGCCGGCGAAGATCTTGGCGCTTTCGGAGATGCCGGGCAGGCGTTGATGCAGGATCTTCGGATCCAGGTGATCCAGGTGCAGGTGGATGTGGTCTTTCTTGGGACCAACGCCGCGACCTTCACGGATTTCGATGGTCATGGCACGGCTGACCATGTCGCGTGGGGCTAGGTCCTTCACCGTGGGGGCATAGCGCTCCATGAATCGCTCGCCCTCCGAATTGGTGAGATAACCACCCTCTCCCCGCGCACCCTCGGTGATCAGGCACCCGGCCCCGTAGATGCCGGTGGGGTGGAATTGGACGAACTCCATGTCCTGCAGGGGCAGACCAGCACGCAATGCCATGCCGCCGCCGTCGCCGGTGCAGGTGTGCGCGCTGGTGGCCGAGAAATAGGCCCGGCCATAGCCACCCGTGGCCAGGATCACGGTCTGAGCCTGGAACCGGTGCAGGGTGCCGTCGTCCAGTTTCCAGGCGGTGACGCCCCGACAAACGCCTTCGTCCATGATCAGGTCGAGCGCAAAATACTCAATGAAAAACTCGGTGTCTTTGGCCAGGGCCTGACCATACATGGTGTGCAACATGGCATGGCCGGTGCGGTCGGCGGCGGCGCAGGTGCGCTGGATCGGGGCCTCACCATAGTTGCGAGTCATGCCGCCAAAGGCGCGCTGATAAATCTTGCCGTCCGGTGTGCGACTGAAGGGGACGCCCCAGTGTTCCAACTCATAGACCGCAGCCGGCGCATTGCGGCAGAGATATTCGATGGCGTCTTGGTCGCCCAACCAGTCCGATCCCTTGACGGTGTCGTACATATGCCAGCGCCAGTCGTCCTCGCCCATATTGCCGAGGCTAGCCGAGATGCCGCCTTGAGCGGCGACGGTGTGAGAACGGGTAGGAAAGACCTTGGAAATACAGGCGGTCTTCAGCCCTGCCGCTGCGCAGCCCAAGGCCGCACGCAAGCCCGAGCCACCGGCCCCGACCACAACGACGTCATACTTATGGTCGATGAATTGATAGGTCGACATGGGGCTAGAATGCGCCTCCTAGCGCGACCTTAAGTATGGAGAACGTGGCCAGGGCACCGGCTAACACGCAGACGAACAGGTTGGCGATCAGCAGCACACTCTTGGTCGAGAGCTTGTGGATGTAGTCTTCGACAATCACCCGCAGCCCAGCATGCATGTGCCAAAAGGCAATGGCGGTGAGCAGTACCAGCAGCACGGCATTAAGCGGGGTAGCGACCCAGTGTAGGGCGGTCTGATAATCGCTGGCGGCCAGACGGATCGCCCCGAACACAGCCCAAAGCACCAGAGGCACCAGAGCCACGGCGCTGAGCCGTTCGGCGATCCAGTGGCTGGCCCCATGCTTGGCGGAGCCTAAGCCACGAGCCCGACTGAGCGGCGTGCGATAGTCGCTCATCAGACGGCTCCAGTCATGAAGGCGATGGCCCAGATGGCCAAGGTCGCGGCGATGGCGAAAGCGATAGCCGCAGCCCCGGTGGCGTTGGCGGTCTTGACGTCCAGGCCCTTGCCCGTATCCCAGACGAGGTGTCGGATACCGTTAGCCAGATGGAAGAAGACAGAAAGGGTCAGGCCGAAGAACACAACTTTGCCCAGCGGGCTGGTAAGCAAGGCACGGTATTCATCATAAGCCTCCTGACCCGAGGCCAAGGCCACGGCCCAACCCGCCAAAATCAAGGCCCCAATGTAGAGCGCCACGCCGCTGGCCCGGTGGGCGATGGAGGTAAACATGGTCAGATGCCAGCGCCAATGCAGCGCAAGCGGACCGCCTGAAACCAGATGCGGTGAGAGCGGACGAGGCCTTGGGGCGTCGGTCATGGGCAATCCCGATTGGACGAAGCTTGTCCGGTTTTAGGCGTCGCGTACGGCCTGTCAACGAACCGGAGCCGGAACCCTGACGTACCTTCGCGTGAGCCGAAGCTTGATTGATTTTACTTCTGATTCAAGTCGTGATTGTTATAGGGTTCCTTCGCAGGAGGCGAAGGATGGCATTTGATCTGGTAGATCTGAAACTGTTCTGCGACGTGGTCGATGGCGGCAGCATCACCCGGGGCGCAGAACGCAGCGCGATTGCGTTAGCCGCCGCCTCCACCCGGATCCGCAATATGGAACTAACCCTGGGCGGGCAACTTCTTACACGATCTCGGCAGGGCGTGACGCTGACACCCGCTGGTCGCACCCTGCTGAAGCACGCGCGCACCATGCTGGCCCAGGGCGCGCGGATGCGGGAAGACTTAGCGGCCTTCTCCGGCGGCATGTCGGGCGAAATCCGCCTACTGGCCAACACCAATGCCCTGACCGAGTTCTTGCCGGAGGCGCTGTCATTGTTCTTGGCCGCCCATCCGCATGTGAGCGTCGATCTGGAAGAGCGATTGTCCGACGAGATTGTCGGGCTGATCGCCGAGGGTGTCGCCGATGTGGGCATCGTCGCGGGCACGGTGGAAATGGGTGCGCTGGAGACCTACCCCTTCCGGTCTGACCGGTTCGTGGTGGTGACGGCGGCGGGACACGAGTTCGCGGCACGCGACGCCGTGGGGTTTGGTGAGGTGCTGGACCGCGACTTCGTGGGGTTGGACCGGGCCAGCTCCCTTCAGAGGTTCTTGGCTGACAAGGCGGTTCGGGCGGGCAAACCGCTACGGCTACGGGTGCAGCTTCGCAGCTTCGACGCGGTGTGTCGGATGGTGGAATGCGGGGTGGGCGTGGGGATCGTGCCGCAGACCACGGCGCATCGGGCGGCCAAGACCATGGCTCTAGGCGTAGTGGCCCTCACCGACGATTGGGCACTGCGAGAACTACGGATTTGCGTGCGGTCGCTGGCCGAGCTTAGGCCATTCGCGCGGGAGTTGGTGGAGAGTTTGCGAGCCTGATTGAGGTCGAGTGACCACCGACGTGCTAGTTGTCATGCTCCCGTAAAATCCATGCTTGCGATAACCCCATTGAAGAACCAAAGATTGAGAAACACCAAAACAACACCCCATTCCTATGGAGGAATCCATCGACGCTCGGCCTGGCATAATGAAGTTGCTCATGGATGGTCGGTGGGACATTGAGGACTTGTCGGCTTTCGCCGACGGGCTTGAAGAGGTTTACGGCTATTTCAGCGCTGTCTTGGTCGAGGAAGCTGAAATTCGACGTAGAACGAACGACTTAGTTCAGCGGGAGTTTTGGAGCGGAGACTTTGAGCGGAGCAGAGTTGGTGAGCGCGTCTATGGCATGATGCCGGATAGCGCCGGGCTCAAAATAAAGAGCATTCGTTATGCCTCGCCGGGCGGCAGTGTCGGCATGCGGGACAACTTCGAGTTCGCATTGGATCAGGTCAAGCCGGGGTATGT
>JANPNB010000261.1:0-3652 GCA_031427275.1 Alphaproteobacteria bacterium
ACGGGTGCGCCGACCAATGTGGCGCGCACCATGGCCCGGGTTGAGGAGCAATTTGCACGCGGCGCCAGGGTTTGGCCGCAGATGCAGACCCGGCCCATCGACATCAGCTTTTCCCTATTGCGGCCCAGCCTGTTCTTCTCGCGGTTGCCGCGATGGGTGCGGGTCCTGCGCTTGGCTTTGGACGCCCGGTTAGAGGCGCTGAACGACCCCGACACACGGGCCAAGATGGTGGCCGACCTCGGCCCCGACGGCGGCGCGCGGATGATGGGCAAATTGGTGGTGCGCGGCGGCGACGCGGCCCCGGCGGCCTGGGTGGGCAAGACCCTGGGTGAGATTGCCACAGAGCGGTGGGAAAGCCCTGCCCTGGCGTTGATCACGCTGTCGCTAGAGCACGGCCTGGACGTAGCTTTCCTGTCGGCCAATCAGGGTCATGAGGTCACCGACCGTATCGGGCCAATGCTGGCCCATCCCCTGATGCACATCGGGGCCAGCGACGGCGGGGCCCATATCGCCAGCTTCTCGACCTATGGCGACACCGGCTATCTGTTCAGCGAGTTCGTCCGCAAGTCCGGGGCCATGAGCCTGGAGCAGGCGGTGGCCAAGATCACCTCAGAGACTGCCGACATCTGGGGCCTGAAGGGGCGGGGCAGACTGGCAGCGGGCCAATGCGCTGATGTGGTGATCTTTGATGCCGAGACCATCGGACGCGGCGAGGAGTATCCGGTGTTCGATATGCCCGGCGACGGTATGCGCTATGTGCGCGGGGCCACCGGCATCGACACCGTGCTGGTCAACGGCAAAGTAGCATATGCGGCAGGTGCCTATACCGACGCGCGGTCCGGCATCGTGTGTGTTTAGAGCGGAACAACTGAGATGACCAAACCCGAAGTCCACGGCTTTTCCAGCGCCCGGTTGGCGACCCTCGACCGGTTCCTTGCCGAAAAATATGTTGATGCCGGGCGGATGGCCGGCGTCCAGCTGCAGATCACGCGACGGGGCGAGTTGGTGCATCAGACCGTGCTGGGCATGGCCGACCGCGAGCGGGGGTTGAAGGCGGCGGAGGACAGCGTCTACCGCATCTATTCGATGACCAAACCGATCACCAGCGTGGCCTTCATGATGTTGGTGGAGGAGGGCTTGGTGGCCCTGGATGATCCGGTGACGCGGTTCATTCCGGAGTGGAAGGGGCTGGGCGTGTTTGCGGCTGGGGTGGGTCCGTTCATGACCACGCCGCCGACGCGGCCCATGCAGATGGTCGATTTGCTGCGCCACACCTCAGGCCTGACCTACGGCTTCCAGAGCCGCACCAACGTGGACGCCGCCTATCGCAAGGCAAAAGTCGCCGACACCTCCGGCCCCTCAGACATGGATGGGTTCGTTGCCGACCTGGCCAAGCTGCCGCTGGAGTTTTCGCCGGGCGAGGCTTGGAACTATTCAGTGTCGACCGATGTGCTGGGTGTGCTGGTGCAGCGGATTTCGGGGATGTCTTTTGAGGCGTTTCTGCAAAGCCGGATCTTCCAGCCGCTGGGCATGAGCGAGACCGGCTTCTCGGTGCGGCCTGACCAACAGGGCAGGTTTGCGGCCTGCTACAATGCCACGCCCAGCGGTGGGCTGGACCTGCAGGACGATCCGACCACCAGCCCCTATCTGAAAGCGCCGACGTTTCACTCGGGCGGCGGCGGGCTGGTCTCGACGGCGGGCGACTATATGAAATTCTGTCAGATGCTGGTGAACGGCGGCGAGCTGGGTGGCCAGCGGCTGATCGCGCCACGCACCCTGAAACTGATGGCGTCCAATCACCTTCCCGGCGGTCAAGACCTGACCAAGTTGTCGCGATCACTGTTCTCAGAGGCGACCAATGCCGGGGTTGGATTTGGCCTGGGTTTTGCGGTGACCTTTGACCCGGTCGCTGCCATGCTGCCTTCCAGTCCTGGCGAATATTACTGGGGCGGTGCGGCCTCGACGGCCTTCTGGATCGACCCAGTGGAAGACATCGCCGTGGTGTTCATGACCCAGGTTTTGCCGTCCTCGACCTATCCAATCCGGCGGGAGCTTAGGACCCTGGTCTATTCGGCGCTGATGGACCCGACTGTCTAAGGGCATCATCGGCGATTTCGGTTTCCTCGACACCGCCCGGTGCGCCCTGACCTGTGTCGGGGACGTCGCCGTGGGGGATGGTGTCGAGCAGGCGAGCCTTGCGCCACGGTCCCCATTTGAACCAGGACGCGGCCATGATCAGCGAGGCGATCGAGCCTAGCGGGAAGCTCCACCAGATCGCGTCGGAGCCGTAGTGCGGCTGAAGGGTCATGGCGAAGGGGATGCGGATCACCCAGAGCGAGATGACCATGGCGATCAGCGGCGGGATCACCGAGCCGGTGGCCCGCACAATGCCTGAGAGAATGAAGCTCATACCGAACGGGATGAACCCCCAAAGCACATAGGCGTTGATGTGCATGGCGATGGGCAGGGAGGGACTTCCGGCCGGCAGGAACAGCCGCAGGACGATGGGTTCGATTAGGTAGATAATGATGATCGGTATTCCGCTGAGGATGCCGGCATAGAGCACACCTATGCCCGCGACCTTCTCGACGCGGTCCATCTTGCCTGCGCCGACGTTTTGCGCGGCCATGGAGGAGACCGCCATGCCCATGGCCATGGCCGGCATCTGCACATAGGTCCACAACTGGATCGCCGCGCCGTAGGCCGCCGCAGTGGTGGAGCCATAGCCGTTGACGAAGCGGGTCATGATCAGGGCGGCCCCGGAGATGACGAACATCTGCAGGCCCATGGGCAGGCCCTTGGTCACCAACGTGCGCATGATGTCGAGGTCAGGGCGCAGAAAGTGCCATTCCGAGCGCTTGAGGACCAGGATCGAGTCGGTGCGGTAGAGGTAGGCGATCACAATGCCCAGCGTCAGGGACTGGCTTATCAGCGTTGCCGCCGCCGACCCGGCAATCCCCATCTTGGGAAAGGGACCCAAGCCCATGATTAAGAGGGGGTTGAGGATGAGATCCAAAGCCACGGCGAACAGCGAGAAGTAGAACGGCGTTCGAGAATCGCCGGCGCCTCGCTGCGCCATCTGCACGAAAGAGAAGAAATAGACGACCGGGATCGCCATGAAGATGATCTGCAAATAGATGATCGCGTCGATCTTGGCGTCCGGCGGGGTTTGCATCGCCGTCAAGATGGCCGGAGTAAAGTTGTAACCCGCGACCCCAACGGCCCCCGACAAGATCAGGAAGAAGACGATGGATGCGCCCACGACCCGCTTGGCGAGGATCCGGTCGCCGGCGCCGATGGCCTGACCGATCAACAGATTGGCAGCCATGGTGATGCCGAACACCGATCCCATCATCAGGAAGAAGATGGTGTTGGCATTGGTGGTGGCGGTCAACGCCGCCGCGCCTAGAGCATGGCTGACCCAGATGGCATTTCCGGTGCCGTTCAGCGACTGCAGGATATTGGTGCCGAGCACTGGCAAGGAAAAGGTGAGCAGGGTCATGCCGATAGGACCGGTAGTCAGGTCAGGCATGCCGGGGCGACGGCCCATGCCCGGAGGGCCTCCCGCCATCGGGCGTTTGGCCCCGTCGCTTGTTGTTGACGTCACACCTGTCCCCATAGCGCAGACCTGCGCTGTCCGTCGACCGCCCTT
>JANPNB010000262.1:0-2323 GCA_031427275.1 Alphaproteobacteria bacterium
GGTGCCAACCTTGCACGGCTTCAGCATGCCGTTGAGGTGCTGAAGCCAGCAGCAGTTTATACCGAGGACGCGCACCTGTTTGGCGAAGCCTTGGCGGCTCCGTTTCTGGCAGGCCTGCCAGTGATTGCGAGCCACACAAGCAGGCCAGGAGATTACCGGTTCGAGGATCTCGTCAAGAGCGCGCCTGCCATGGCCTGTGCTAAGCCCGACGACACCGCCAAATATCTGCTGACCTCAGGCTCTACCGGGCGGCCGAAAGCGGTGATCTGCTTGCACAGCAGCATGGCAATCAATGCGGCGCAGGTGGCTTCCTGCTTTGATGATCCCGACCCGCCGGTGATCGTCAATTCGGCACCCTGGAGCCACAGTCTCGGGGCCAATGCGATCCTGCACATGGCCACCCATCGCGGCGGCACGGTCTATATTGATGTGGGTCAGCCGGTCGGCGGGCGGTTCGCCAGAACCATCCAGAACCTGAAGGAGATCGCGCCCACCTATCACAACATGGTGCCAGCCGGTTGGATGCTGTTGGCCGGCGCCTTGGAGCGGGATGAGGACTTGGCCCGGACCTTCTTTTCCAGGGTGAGGGTCCTGCAATATGGCGGCGCGAACCTTAGCCAGGAATTCTGCGATCGCATCCAGGCCGTGGCGGTGCGAACGGTTGGCGAGAAGATCAGTTTCGGCAGTGGCTATGGGGCGACGGAGACCGGGCCGACCGCAGCCAATGTCCATTGGCCCAACACCCGGATGGGCATGATGGGTCTGCCTTTGCCGGGCACCTCGGTGAAGTTGGCACCTGAAGGCGAGCGGCTGGAGTTCCGGGTCAAGGGCCCGCAGGTAACTAGTGGCTATCTCGGTTTGCCCGAAGTTTCGGCGGCAAGTTTTGATGAGGAAGGGTTCTACCGGCTCGGCGATGCCGCCAAATGGGTCGATCCGGAGGATCCAACTCAGGGCTTGGCCTTTGACGGGCGGTTATCGGAGAACTTCAAACTGGCCAGCGGCACCTTTGTCAGTGCGGGTGAAACGCGGATTGATGCGGTGGGTGCCGTGGGTGACACAGTCACCGATGCAGTGGTTTGCGGTGAGGGGCGGGAGAGCGTTGGTTTGCTGTTCTATCCTAAGCCGGGCGTTGATCGAGCCCTAGCTAGATCGGCCATTGAGGCGGGGCTCTTGTCGCTTAATAGCCGAGCCAAGGGATCTGGCGGGCGAGTTGCCAGAGCGTTGTTGCTGGCGACAGCCCCAGACGTGAATGCCGGTGAAATCACCGACAAGGGTTACATCGCCCAGTCCCTGGCGAGAGTGCTTCGATCAAACGATATCGAGCGATTATATGCTGAGCCCGCCCATCCAGAGGTCATCGTTCTAAGCTAAAGCAAGGCCAGTGTTTGCGCTGATCCCCAGACCTCACTAGCGTGTCGTCCAGGAGAGGATTATTCGATGGGCGAGATCATCAGCGGGGCACGTTCGCTGTCCACCGAGCAGTTGCAAGACCGCGCCGCACGCGCCGCGACCGGTCTTGCCAGTCTGGGTGTCGGTCCCGGCGATCTGATCGCGATCTATCTGCGCAACGACCTGCCGTTCTTCGAGGCCAGCTCTGCGGCCAGCCTGCTGGGGGCCTATCCGACGCCGGTGAACTGGCACTATGCGGAGACCGAGGCGGCCTATCTCTTCGAGAACTCCGGCGCTTCGGCAATCATCATCCATGCTGACTTGGTGGACGGTGTTCGCGCGGTCCTACCCAAGGGGGTTGCGGTCCTGGTGGTGGCGACGCCGCGTGAAATTGCCCAAGCCTACGGCATTGATGCGGCACCCGTGCCTGCCGACATGCTGGATTGGAGTGCATGGCTGGAGGGTTTTGAGCCCTATTCAGGACCCGCGGTGTCGGCTCCCGGCACCATCATCTACACTTCTGGAACCACAGGATTTCCCAAAGGCGTGCGCCGTCGTCCGCCCACCCCTGAACAGGCGGGTGTCCAGGGCCAGATGTTGGGCTATGCCTTTGGCTTAACCGACTGGCTAAGCCATCCAGATGACATTGTTACGGTGGTGACGGGGGCCGATGTACCACTCAGCGCCCAATGCCTATGGCGGCATCACTGCGCGGGTTGGGGCCAAGGTGATCTTGCAGGCAAGGTTCGATCCCGAAGAGCTATTGGCGATGATCGATCAGCACAAGGTCACCCACCTGCACATGGTGCCGATCATGTTCAACAGGTTGCTGCGTCTGCCGGATGAGGTGAAGGCGCGCTATGATCTCTCTTCCTTGAAATTCGTGGTCCACGCGGCTGCGCCGTGTCCGCCGCCCATCAAGCGCGCAATGATC
>JANPNB010000263.1:0-3732 GCA_031427275.1 Alphaproteobacteria bacterium
TGGAAAGCCCTGGGTCCCTAAGCTTTGAAATGCAGGACCTCTCAGGGATCGCTAAGCTCGCCAAGGCCAAGAAAATCCTCACCCTTGCCGACAATACTTGGGGCGCTGGCTATCTCATCAAGCCGCTCGACCATGGAATCGATATCAGCGTGCAGGCGCTCACCAAATATGTCGGGGGACACTCCGACGTCTTCATGGGCTCGGCGGCTGCGTCTGATCCAGAGGTGGCACGACAACTCAAGGATGGGGTTCTCCATCTGGGCTGGGCGGTTTCTCCCGAGGATACCTACCAAATGCTCCGCGGCTTGCGAACCCTGGCCACGCGATTGGATCGACATGCACAAAGTGGTCTCGCCGTCGCCCGCTGGCTATCCCAGCAACCCGAAGTCCTCAGTTTGCTGCACCCCGCCCTTCCCGGGTGCCCAGGTCACGACCTCTGGCGTCGCGACTACAGCGGGTCGTGTGGCCTTTTCGGCTTTGTCTTGAAACCGACCTCACACCAGGGCGTCGACGCTTTCCTAGACGCCCTGAAGGTCTTTGGACTGGGCTTCTCCTGGGGAGGGTTCGAGAGCTTGGCTATTTCCTGTGATCAACAACTCAAATCACGAGCGCTCAGCCACACCTACGGCGGGCCGCTCATGCGCCTGCATATCGGCTTAGAGCACCCCGATGACTTGATCGCCGACCTCCGGGTCGGCTTAGACGCACTCACGGCGCTTGCTTAGCGCAAATTCAGGGTCACAAAGTCACGTCAACATGTTTTCGGAGATACCTGATGGGCCCGTTCAAACTCCTGATTGATGGCAAGCTGGTCGACGGCGACAGCACAATGTCAGTGCTCAACCCGGCCAATGAAGAGGTGTTGACCCAGTGCCCGCGCGCCTCCAAGGCCCAGCTCGACACTGCGGTTGCAGCCGCAAAACGCGCCTTCCCGGCCTGGGCCGCGACCCCGATGGATGATCGTCGCAAAGCCCTGCTGGCCATGGCCGACGCCATTCAGGGTGACAGCGCCAATCTCGCGCGCATCCTGACCCAAGAGCAGGGTAAGCCCCTTCCGGACGCAATGGGCGAGGTCTTCGGTGCCGCAGCCTTCTTCCGCTACTTCTCGACCCTCGAACTGCCCGAGCAAATCATCGAAGACTCCGACACCCGCAAGGTCGTGTCCCGCCGCCGTCCACTGGGCGTTGTGGCGGCCATCGTGCCGTGGAACTTCCCGCTGATCCTCATGGCCTTCAAGGTGCCGGCAGCCCTCCTGGCCGGCAACACCATGATCTTGAAGCCTGCAGCCACCACGCCGCTCTCAACCTTGCGCATCGCCGAACTGGTCAAAGACCTTCTGCCGCCCGGCGTGCTCAATGTGATCTCCGACGCCAATGATTTGGGCGCGGCCATCACAGCCCACCCCGATATCCGCAAAGTCTCCTTCACTGGCTCCACCGAAACCGGCAAGAAGGTCATGGCGGGAGCCGCGGAGGCCCTTAAGCGCATCACCTTGGAGTTGGGTGGCAATGACGCCGCCATCGTGCTGGAGGGCAATGATCCCAAGGAAACGGCAGGTAAGATCTTCGCCGGAGCCTTCCAGAATTCCGGCCAAGTCTGCATCGCCATCAAGCGCGCCTATGTGCATGAGAGCATCTATGACGCCATGTGCGATGAACTGGCCAAACTGGCCGATGCCGCGGTCATGGGCGATGGCCTGCAACAGGGCGTGACCATCGGACCGCTCCAGAACAAAACCCAGTTTCAGAAGGTGCTGGGGATTATTGAAGACGCCCGAGGCGACGGCAAGATCATCGCTGGCGGTGTACCCCATGACGGCAAGGGTTACTTCATCCGTCCCACCATCGTGCGCGACATCACCGACGGCTCGCGCCTGGTGGATGAGGAACAGTTCGGCCCCGTTCTGCCGGTCATCAAGATTATGGACGGCGAAGACGCGCTCTCCCGCGCCAATGCCTCATCCTACGGCCTTGGTGGCTCGATCTGGTCCAAGGACTTGGACAAAGCGTTCGATCTGGCCAGCCGGATGGATACAGGCACCGTTTGGATCAACAAGCACGCCGAACTGGCTCCCAACATCCCCTTCGGTGGCTCCAAACTCTCCGGCATCGGAACCGAGCTTGGCCAAGAGGGTCTGGCGGAGTTCACCCAGATGCATGTGATCAATATGGCGAAAGCCTGATTGGGGGCTAACGACAGCGCATATCACGAGCGCAGAATGAGCTTGAGCATGGGCTAGGGCCAATCCATGACGAACCATTTCCTGATGAGCCACGCTGCTGAGCAATTGGACGTGCACCACCGTGACGTCTGAGATACCGCATAACCTGCGACCCGGTGCATTTGCCGGGACGGCGGAGGATTACGCGCGCTATCGGCCGCCATTTCCCCGGCCCATGATTGAGGCCATTTTGACCGCGACCAACCCCACAATGGCGACAGGACGGCGGCTGATCGACTTGGCGTGCGGAACCGGTCGGGTGGCGCTCGCCCTGGCACCGTTCTTCGAGGAAGTCTCGGCTATCGATATTGAGCCGGAAATGGTCGCCGTTGCGCGCCGCAGGGCGGAGGAGATCGCCGCTTCAAATGTCCGGTGGTTCGTCGGGAAGGCGGAAGAGTGGGAAGCCTCCGAGGGCCACTATCATCTCGTCACGATTGGGGAGGCCTTCCATCGTCTAGATCGCGTCCAGGTCGCCCAGCGAGCCTACAAGTGGCTTGCGCCTGGTGGTTACCTCGTCACACTGGGCGGGGAGAGTTTTCTGGACGGCACCGCACCTTGGCGGATCGTTGTTCGAGATGTTGTCCAGGCATTTGTAGGCGAACCAGCGCGGCGCCTGGGCGCGCCAAACGCTCTGTTGTCACAAGAGATCGAGGACGAAAATTCTGCGCTTCGAGGCGCAGGTTTCACGAATGTTAGGGCCGAGACATTTGAGGCAACACATCAATGGGAACTAGACGACCTCCTAGGCAACTTACGCTCGACCTCCGTCCTTTCGCCATCGGCTCTGGGTGCTCGCCACAGTGCCTTCGAAGACGCCCTTGAGGCAGCGCTGATCGCGTTCGATTCGTCTCGCTGCTATGTTGAAACGATCCGTTACGGCTACACCTTGGCCATGAAACCCGTCGCCTCCTGAATCGAGATGGCGCGCCCTGCTGGGCTCGAACCAGCAACCCCCGACTTAGAAGGTCGGTGCTCTATCCAGTTGAGCTAAGGGCGCGAACTCAGTGGGTCCAGGGCTGCTTGCGGCCGAACGCGAAGTTGTCGGCATAAGCCTTGATGATCTTTTTCGCAGGCTTTGGGTCACTGAGTTGGAACGCAATACCGTGCTTTTGGGCATAGGCAACGGCGTCATCACTCGAGTCAAAACTCAAACGCACCTGACCGTTCATATCCGTGGTTTGAGTCCAACCCATGAGGGGGTCAGATCGTCTGGCGGACTCGGGCTCAAATTCTAATAGCCAGTCTGTGGTATTGCCCCGACCTGATTGAGTAGCGGTCTTGGCCGGGCGGTAAATGCGCGCGAGCATGTCGTCTCTCTGGTCCCAAGATAGAGTTCGGCGGTGGTCGGGGCGAAAGGATTCGAACCTTCGACCCTCTGGTCCCAAACCAGATGCGCTACCAGGCTGCGCTACACCCCGAGACACACCGCCGAACGACCGGTGCGATATAGGGCTTTGACCTAGGAAGCAAACCCTTACGGACTATGAGCGTCGGTTCATCAGCTTAAAGAC
>JANPNB010000264.1:0-27475 GCA_031427275.1 Alphaproteobacteria bacterium
TCTCCCTGCTGGAGGACGAGGGGTTCGTGCGCAATGTCGGTGATGAGGGTGGTCGCAAGGCCTACGAAATTACCCCGGTCGGCAAGGAAGCTCTGGAAGCCAACCGGGCCATGGTCGACGCGATCTTCGCACGGCTGGACGAGGCTGGTGCTCAATCCTCCGGTGCCCGCCCTAAGCTGCAGCGCGCCATCGCCAATTTCCACATGGCCCTTGGCCTGCGCCTAAAGCGCGGTGACGTCAGCGAGGCGCAGATCGACGCCATAGCCGCGATGATCGACGAGGCAGCGCTGAAGATCGAAGGTGTTTAGTCGGCAACCCGGCGCGTGAAATAAAGCGCCAGTTCGTCATCTACACGCACCACTTGACCGGCCAGAACCTGGACTTGCTCGGCGGCAATCCCCAGGCCGTCGGGCACATAGCCGCGCAACACATAGAGCCTCTGGGCCGGTCCATAGTCGGGATAGAGACCCACTCCTATCCCGGCAATTTTCGAACGCGTGGCGATCAAGGCCTCGGCGGCGGCCATCAGCGCTGAGCCAATCCCCTGGCGGCGAAACTGGGGCAGGACATTGAAATCCTGAATCTCCGGAATTCCCGCCTCGCGGAACGGCGCGTAGCCGGTTTGCCAGACCACGGTGATGTAGCCGGCAAAATCTCCCTCAACGCGCGCCACCAGCACCGGGCGAATATCGGCGGCCTGTTCTTCCAGATAGGCATCGTACTGCGCGGCAGGCTTGTTCCAGCCAATCGCGTCGAAGGCGGCTTGGAAGACCGTTGGATCGTCCGGTCGGAGGGGCGTGATGTCCAACATCAGTCCATCATCTTATGGGTCAGGTTCACATAGCGCCTAGCCCAGCGGTGTGCGGTCTGGCCCGTGATCGAGGCTTTCATGGGCACCAACCTAAAGTCCCCAGCCCACCCTTGTCTCGTCAAAGGTGATCTTAGTGCCAATCTCGCCTATAGAGCCCGGACAATGAGCCATGCGTTCCTGAAGATGAACGGGCTCGGCAACGACTTTGTCGTGGTCGAGGCCCGCACCGCGCCGTTCTCACCGACGGCGGCGGAGGTGCGCGCCATCGCCAACCGACAGACTGGGATCGGTTGCGATCAGCTGATCTCCATTGAGGCCTCACCCACCGCCGATGCGAAGGTGCGGTTCTGGAATGCGGATGGCGAAGAGGTCGGGGCTTGCGGCAACGGCTCACGCTGCGTCGGCTGGTTGCTGATGGAGGCTGCCGAGACCGATCAGACGATCATGGAAACCCTTGGCGGGCGACTCCATGCGCGTCGGGTGGGCGATCACCGGGTCAGTGTGGACATGGGTGCGCCGCGCTTGGCTTGGGACCAAATCCCACTCAGTGAAGAGATGGATACCACCGGCATTGAGCTGCAGGTCGGCCCCATTGATGCGCCGCATCTGCACACGCCAGGCTGCGTGAATATGGGCAACCCCCACGTGGTATTCTTTGTCGCCGATGCGGAAACCGCGCCGGTGCGCGAGGCGGGCTCAATGATCGAGCACCACATGCTGTTTCCCGAAGGGGTCAATGTCGGCTTTGCTCAGATCAAGGCCCGCGACCGTATTCGCCTGCGGGTATGGGAACGCGGCGCTGGCCTCACCAAGGCCTGCGGCACCGGGGCCTGCGCGGCGTTGGTGGCGGCAGCGCGACGCAACCTCACCGACCGCAAGGCGACCCTGGAGCTGGATGGCGGTGAGCTGACCATCGAATGGCGGACCAGCGATGATCATGTGATCATGACCGGGCCGGTGGAGATTGAATTTACGGGGCTGTTGCCGTGAGCGACGACGTCGACATCGTCACGTTCGGCTGCCGCCTCAATGCCTATGAGAGCGAGGTCATTCGGGCGCGCGCGGCTGAGGATGGCCTAGAGAACGCCATCATCTTCAACACCTGCGCTGTCACTGGCGAGGCCGTGCGTCAGGCCCGTCAGGCCATCCGCAAGGCGCGGCGGGAACGCCCAGACGCCAAGCTGATCGTCACCGGCTGCGCGGCCCAGATTGACCCTGCCGCCTTTGCCGCCATGACCGAGGTGGACCTCGTGCTCGGCAATGTCGAGAAGGCCGCCCCTGGAGCCTATGCCGCGACCGCGCCGGAGGGTCGCGTTCGGGTCAATGACATTATGAGTGTGCGCGAGACCGCGGGTCATCTGATCGACGGTCTGAAGGATCGCGCCCGGGCCTATGTGGAGGTGCAGAACGGCTGCGACCACCGCTGCACCTTCTGCATCATCCCGTTTGGTCGGGGAAACTCCCGCTCGGCGGCGGCTGGTGAGGTGGTGGAACAGGTGCGTCGCCTGACCGCTCAAGGTTACCAAGAGGTGGTGCTGACCGGCGTCGACGTCACCAGCTGGGGCACGGATTTGCCCGGTCAACCGACGCTTGGTCAGCTCGTGGCGCGGATCCTCAGGCTCGTGCCGGATCTGCCGCGCCTGCGGTTATCCTCCATCGACGCCGCAGAGATTGACGCCGATCTCTTGCACGTCCTGGCCACCGACGCCCGGTTGATGCCCTATCTGCACCTATCGCTGCAGGCCGGGGACGACATGATCCTCAAGCGTATGAAGCGCCGCCACAGCCGCGCCGATGCGCTGCGCCTCATCGCCTCCGTGCGCGACGTGCGGCCCGACACCGCCTTCGGGGCCGACTTCATTGCGGGCTTCCCCACCGAAACCGACGAGATGTTCGAAAACACCTTAGCGCTGGTGGAGGAGGCCGGCTTGGCCTTTCTGCATGTCTTCCCCTTCAGCCCCCGCCCCGGCACGCCCGCAGCGCGGATGCCGCCCGTGGCGCGCTCTGTTGTCAAGAATCGCGCGGCGCGGTTGCGGGCTGCGGGTGAGGCGGCGCTCGAACGCCACCTCCAACGCCAGATCGGGCGCAGGCTGACGGGCTTGGTCGAACGTCCTGGCGTCGCACGCGCCGAGGACTTCACCGAAATCCGCTTCTCAGGGGACGCTGAGATCGGCAAGATCGCCACCATGAGCGTCCACGGCGTTGAGGGCGGCAAATTGCTAGCCCACCTGGAGGTCTGGGAGGCGGCGGAATGAGCAGTATCAGCGGCGGGTGCCAGTGTGGGGCAGTGCGATTTGCAGCCAATCGGCTGGGTCGCGCGACCATCTGCCATTGCCGTATGTGCCAAAAGGCCTTCGGGTCATTCTTCGGGCCACTAGTGTCGGTCAAGGTCTCCGACCTAACCTGGACCCGAGGAGAGCCCAAGCGTTTCGACAGCTCCAACAAGGTCAAACGCGGGTTCTGTGAGGCCTGTGGCACGCCTTTGACCTTCGAATGGAGTGCAGAGGTCATTGAGCTGGCCATTGGTGCCTTCGACGACCCAAAGGCCCATCGTCCGGTGATGCAGATGGCTATAGATGCGGCGATGCCGTGGTTCGCCGATCTTGCAGGCTTGCCAGTCAAGGGCCCTGAGGAAGACGCCGAAATGCAATCCTATTATGCGACGATCCGGTCGCATCAACACCCCGACCATGACACCTGAAGGCTCAGGTCGGCCAGGTCTCTGGGCTCATGGCCAAGACTTCGCCCGCGAAGTGCAGCCCACCGCAGATCACCACGTGTGGTGCTGGGCCGGGGGTAGCTAGGGCCAATTCCAGCGCTGCGGTGACATCGGGTGCGGTTTCAGCCTGCAATCCGGCTTGGCCGGCAGCTTCCGCCAAGTCTTCCGCACTCAGCGCCGTGGTCGACTTAAAGGTTGTCGTGATCACCCGAGTGCCTGACCCGGCCAGCGGTGCAAAGAAGCCCACCGAGTCCTTGCGGGCGAACTGGGCGACGATCAGGGTCAAGGGTGCCGGTGCCCGCATCACCAGCTTCTCACAGGCTAAGGCCAGAGCCCGGCCTCCATGCGGATTGTGTGCGCCGTCCAGCCATAGATCAGCACCACGTGCTTGGGCCAAGGCTCCTAAGGGACCCGTGGTTAGGCGTTGGAAGCGGGCGGGCCAAACCGCACTCGCCACACCCTTGGCTAAGGCCTCTTGCGTGACCCGGGGATCGCCCCAGGTCACCATTGCGGCGACGGCCAAGGCTGCATTCTCAAACTGATGAGGGCCAAACAGGCTGGGGGCAGGAAGGTCCAGCAAACGGTCGGGCATTTGCACCATCAACCGGCCGCGTTCCTCCCATCCATCCATGTCTTGGCCCATGACCAGCATGGGCGCGTTTAGCATCTGGGCCTCGCGTTCGATCACCTCAAAGGCTTCGTCTGCCTGGCGCGCCACGACAACGGGCCGCCCGGCCTTGATGATCCCAGCCTTTTCCCAGGCAATCTTAGAAAGCTCAGGCCCCAAGAGCTCTAAATGATCATAGTCCACCGGCGTGATCACGCTGAGCGCCGGAGCATCGAAGATATTTGTCGCGTCAAACCGCCCACCCAAGCCGACCTCAACCAGACAAAGATCGGCAGGCGTGTCGGCAAAGGCCTGTAGGGCTAAGACCGTAGTGATCTCGAAAAAGCTGATTGGTGCGCCCCCGTTGACGGCCTCAAGCCTGTCTGTAAGCTCCGTGATGCGGGCGTCGCTGATGAGTTCCCCCGCGACCCGAATCCGCTCAGCGAACCGGACAAGATGCGGGGAGGTGATTGCATGGACTTTCAAACCCGCAGCTTCGGCTATGGCCCGCAGATAGGCGATGGTCGAGCCTTTGCCATTGGTGCCTGCCACATGGATCACCGGCGGCAACTTCCGCTCGGGATGGCCTAAGGCCGCCAACAAACGCTGTACCCGCCCGGTGGTCAGATCGATCAAGGTCGGATGATTGGCCCGCAGCCGCGCGATCACGGCGTCAGAGGCGCGGATTTCATCATACATGGCGGGGTATCGCTCTACCGAGGGTCAGGCGACTTTTGAACGCGCACGCCCCATCATCATGGTTTTCAGGATCGAGCTGAGCACGGCGCGCAGGTCTGATCGTGCGACCACCTTATCGACCATGCCGCGCTCCTGCAGGAATTCTGCACGTTGAAACCCGGCAGGCAGAACCTCGCGGATCGTCTGCTCGATCACCCGGCGACCTGCGAACGCAATCATCGCGTTCGGCTCGGCCAGATGTACGTCACCCAGCATGGCATAGGAGGCGACAACGCCGCCGCTGGTGGGATCGGTCAGGACCACGACATAGGGCAGGCCCGCTGACTTTACCTCATTGAGCGCCAAGGTCGTGCGCGCCATCTGCATAAGCGACAGGGTGCCCTCCTGCATACGCGCGCCGCCAGACGCCGTGAAAATCACAAAGGGAACCTGGCGCTTTACCGCTTCCTGTGCGGCCTTGATGAAGGTCTCACCCGCTCCCATGCCAAGCGACCCGCCCATGAAGGCAAAGTCTTGGACCACGACCATCACGTTTTGCCCGTCAATTTGGCCAAATCCAATGGCCATAGAGTCCTGCTCGCCGGTGGCCTTGCGGGCCGCCTTCAAGCGTTCGGGATAGGGCTTGTCGTCTGGGAACTTCAGGGGGTCATCAACGACGATTGGCGAGGAAATCTTCTCGTATTTGCCGTCGTCAAAGGTGTAGCGCAGGCGTTGGGCCGCGCCGATCCGCATGTGGCTGCCCGACGGCGTGACCCAGAGCGCGGCCTCCAGGTCGGGGCGATAAATCATCTCGCCCGTATCGGGGCACTTGACCCAAAGGTTCTCTGGCGTTTCGCGTTTGGCCACGAGGTTGCGTACCCCCGGCGCAATCTTCGCTAGCCAGCCGCCCCGTTCTTTTGGCGTCGGTGCGGAGGGGATCTTGCCCCGTTTTTCATTTCGATGTTCGGCCATCGCCATTAGGACTTACACCGTGACGCTTTGGTTACGCGCAGAAGCCGTAGCCTTAGCCAAGGTTTGAACTTTTGAAAGCACCCGGCTGGTCACGCTTTCGTTCATTGCCAAAGCCAAAGCGACCTCATCAACCAGCGCAGACCCGACCACCACGCCATCAGCGACGCGCGCAATGGCTGCGGCTAACTCGGGCGTTTTGATGCCAAACCCCACAGCAACGGGTAATCCCGACGCCGCGCGCACCCGCGCCACATGCGGCGCAACCACTTCGGCATTGGCTTCCTTCACGCCCGTCACTCCAGCTACTGATACGTAATATACGAAGCCCGAGGTGCGGCGGATGACCACCTTCAAACGATTATCGTCGGTCGTGGGGGTCGCCAGTCGGATCAGCGATAGGTGCTCGCCATCAAGTGCGTCGGCCAGGGGCTCGGCTTCTTCCGGTGGAATGTCGACGACGATCAGGCCGTCAACGCCAGCGCTCGCCGCGTCGCGCGCAAATGCTTGGAAGCCCCAACCCACCAGCGGGTTGGCATAGCCCATCATGATTATTGGCGTTGTCTGATCGGTTTTCCTGAACTCAGCGACCAACTCGAGCGTCTTGCGCAAAGTCATGCCGTTCGCCAAGGCACGCAGAGCGGCGCGCTGGATTGGCGGTCCCTCAGCCATCGGGTCAGAGAAAGGAAAGCCGACTTCGATGACGTCAGCACCCGCACCCGGCAGGCCCTTCAAGATATCTAGCGCTGTCGCATAGTCGGGGTCACCCGCCATCACATAGGCGACAAAGGCCGCGCGATTCTCTGCCTTCAGGGCGGCGAAGCGCGCCTCGATCCGAGCCTTGGTCAAACTGTGCGTCCCAAATGCGCGGCGACAACGGCAACGTCTTTGTCGCCGCGTCCTGACAAGTTCAGCACCACGATGCCGCCCTTGCCGACCTGCTGGGCCACATCGCCAATCCGAGCCAGGGCGTGGGCCGACTCGATCGCTGGCAGGATGCCCTCCAGTTCAGCGCATAGCTTAAAGGCGTCCAGCGATTCTAAGTCGGTAGCGGTCAGATAGGTCGCACGGCCCACATCATGCAGCCAGGAATGCTCAGGACCGATGCCGGGATAGTCCAAACCCGCAGAGATTGAATGGGCCTCGGTAATCTGACCCTCAGGGTCTTGCAGCAGATAGGTCATGTTGCCATGCAAAACGCCGGGGCGTCCGCCATTGATCGCCGCAGCATGCCGCCCACTCTCCATGCCATCCCCGGCGGCTTCGACACCGATGAGCTTTACGCCCTCATCGTTCAGGAACGGATGGAAGATGCCGATGGCGTTTGATCCGCCGCCGACGCAGGCGACCACGGCGTCGGGCAAGCGACCCTCGGCTTGCATCATTTGGCTCTTGGTCTCTTGGCCGATCACCGACTGGAAATCACGCACCATCTCTGGATAGGGATGCATACCCGCGGCGGTACCGATCATGTAATAGGTGTCGTGCACGTTGGTCACCCAATCGCGCAGCGCCTCATTCATCGCGTCCTTAAGGGTCGCCGAACCTGAAGTTACCGCCTCGACCGTTGCCCCCAGCAGGTTCATGCGGAAAACGTTCGGTTTCTGCCGCTCAACATCTACAGAACCCATATAGATCACGCAGGGCAATCCGAACCGTGCGCAGACCGTTGCGCTGGCTACGCCGTGCTGCCCAGCGCCGGTCTCTGCGATGATCCGGGTCTTGCCCATCCGTCGCGCCAACAGGATCTGGCCCATGCAATTGTTGATCTTGTGCGAGCCGGTATGGTTGAGCTCCTCACGCTTCAGATAGATCTTGGCCCCACCATAATGGGCCGTTAGCCGCTCAGCGAAATAGAGCGGGCTGGGTCGCCCCACATAGTGGGTCAGGAAGCTGGAAAGCTCAGCTTGGAAAGCCGGATCGGCCTTGGCGGCGCGATAGGCGGCGTCCAGCTCATGCACCAATGGCATAAGCGTTTCGGGCACATAGCGCCCGCCATAGTCGCCGAATCGCCCCGAGGCGTCCGGATAGGCGGTATAGTCGTTCGGCTTTGCCAGGTCAGGCGGAAGGGGAGCGTTCACGGGGGCAAACTCAGACGCGGCGCACGGCTTCCAAAAATGCCGTGATCAAGGCCGCGTCCTTTAGGCCGGGACCGCGCTCAACACCAGAAGAAACGTCCACCATCGGCGCGCCAGCCTGAGCAATGGCCTCAGTGACGTTCCAGGGATCCAAGCCTCCAGCCAGGAACCATGGCCGCTGAAAACGTAGCCCCGACAGAAGTGTCCAGTCAAAACGGACACCGGTGCCTCCCGGCCGATCAAATGATTTGGGGGCCTTAGCGTCGAACATCAGGTGCTCAACCACGCCCTCATAGGCCCTGGCGGCGGCGATATCGGCGGCATCGGACACCGACAGCACCTTGATCACACCGACCCCGGCCCGCTTGGCTACCTGGGCGACCCGCGAGGGGCTTTCCTTGCCGTGCAATTGGATGAAATCGGGTTTGAACGTCGCCATCAAACGGTCGAGAAGCGCGTCGTCCGGATCCACCGTGACCGCCACGGTCTTGGTTGCTGTGCCTCGCGCCGGGCCCGTGAGTCTTGCCGCAGTGTCCGGGTCGATATTGCGCGGGCTGTTGGCGAAAAACATAAATCCCAGAAAGGCCGCGCCGCCGTCGAGGGCGGCGCGTACTGCGTCTGGGGTGGATAGTCCGCATATTTTGACGCCAAGCATGCGCCGCCAATAGAGCCGGACGCCTATTTCTTCAAGAGATCGCGAATTTCGCCCAGTAGTGCCTCGCTCGGTGTGGGCCCAGCGGTTTCTGGTGCTGCAGCGTCGTTTCGACGAAGTGTATTGACCCCTTTCACCAACATAAACACCACCCAAGCGACGACCAAGAACTGAATGAGGGTGTTCAAAAACGCGCCATATTGGATGGCGACCAACTCGCTGGCTGCGGTCGCGGCGTCGTCTGATTTCAAAATAATCGAGAGTTTGGAAAAGTCTAATCCACCCATCAGAAGGCCGATCGGAGGCATGATTACCTGGTCGACCAAACTGGTAACAATCTTACCGAACGCCGAACCAATGATCACACCGACTGCAAGGTCGACAACATTGCCGCGGGCGATAAACTCGCGGAATTCAGAAAACATGCTCATGGGCCACCCTCTTGTTTGACCCAAAGACAGTCCGTCGATCGGCGGAATTTGGCAAGCGGGATAGTATCGTTGTTGAAATATTCAACTCAGGGCGGCGAATTTACCCGTCAGCGTTCAATCGCTCGCGCAGTTCTTTGCCACTCTTGAAGAACGGCACGTGCTTGGCGCGAACGTCCACGGCGTCTCCGGTGCGGGGGTTTCGCCCCGAACGCGCATCACGCGATCGCACTGACAGGGCACCAAATCCGCGAAGCTCAACACGTCCGCCGTCTTCCAGAGCCACAATCATGCGCTCCAGAATCACCCCAACCACGCGCTCAATATCGCGCTGGGTGAGGTGCGGATTTTCCTCGGCGAGTTGCGCGATGAGTTCCGACTTAATCATGCTGGGTCCTGGGTGTTCGGAAGCCGGAACATGGTCGAGTCCCTGCTGATGTTCAACCCTGGAAAAGCCTTACAGGCCAAGAGAAATGCGTACGTCGGCTGGAAAGTCCATCAGAGGGCTGTTTTTCGTGTCGGATTGGACGGTTATTGGACAAAGAAAACGGCGGACCGGTAAACCAGTCCGCCGCTCGAGAGTGCTTTAGTCCAAAGGGTGAAGCCCCCTAATCCGATTAGTCCTTTTGAGCCTTCTCGCGCAGAGCCGCGCCCAGGATATCGCCCAACGAGGCTCCTGAGTCCGAAGATCCGAATTGCTCGATGGCTTCCTTTTCTTCGGCCATTTCCAGAGACTTGATGGACACGGTCACGCGGCGCGCGGCCTTGTCCACATTGGTCACTTGGGCATCAACGCGGTCACCCACGGCAAAACGTTCAGGCCGCTGGTCGGCACGGTCGCGAGACAGATCCGATTTGCGGATGAAGGCGCTCATCGGGGCGTCGTCTTCGCCGAAGCGAACTTCGATACCGCCGGTGGTCACCTCGGTCACCGTCACGGTCACCGATTGTCCCTTGCGGAAGGTTTCGCCAACCATCGGATCGCCGGCCAGTTGTTTGATGCCGAGCGAGATGCGTTCCTTCTCGACATCGACGTCCAACACGCGGGCCTTAACCATTTCGCCCTTGTGATATTTCGTAATGGCCTCTTCGCCTGGGACAGCCCAATCGAGATCTGACAGGTGAACCATGCCGTCGATGTCGTTCTCCAGACCGATGAACAGACCAAACTCGGTGGCGTTTTTGACTTCGCCCTCGACGGTCGAGCCCACAGGGTGCGCCAAGATGAAGGCGTCCCAAGGATTGTCCATGGCTTGCTTAAGGCCGAGCGATACCCGGCGCTTGGACGGATCGACATCCAGGACTACGACGTCGACTTCCTGGCTGGTGGAAACGATCTTGCCAGGGTGAACGTTCTTTTTGGTCCAGGACATTTCCGACACATGGACCAGGCCTTCAACGCCGGCTTCTAGCTCCACAAAGGCGCCGTAGTCGGTGATGTTGGTGATACGGCCAGTAAACTTGGCACCCATCGGATACTTGGCTTCAACGCCGTCCCAAGGATCGGACTGCAGTTGCTTCATGCCCAGCGAGATACGCTGAGTGTCGGGATTGATCTTGACGATCTGAACCTTGACGGTGTCACCCACGGCCAGAACCTGGCTGGGGTGATTGACGCGCTTCCAGCTCATGTCGGTGACGTGCAGCAGGCCATCGATGCCGCCCAGGTCCACGAAGGCCCCGTAATCGGTGATGTTCTTGACCACGCCGTCGCGGATTTCGCCTTCTTGCAGCTGACCCACCAACTCGGTGCGCTGTTCGGCGCGAGCTTCTTCGAGAATCGCGCGACGCGAGACCACGATATTGCCGCGGGGGCGGTCCATTTTCAGAATGGCGAAAGGCTGTTCCTTGCCCATCAACGGGCCGACATCGCGCACCGGGCGGATATCAACTTGGCTGCCCGGCAGGAAGGCCGAAGCGCCGCCAAGATCGACGGTGAAGCCACCCTTCACGCGCCCGACGATGGAGCCCATAACCGGCTCGTTCTTCTCGTGAACGCCCTCCAGACGGGTCCAGGCCTCTTCGCGTCGAGCCTTGTCGCGGCTGATGACCGCTTCGCCCATGGCGTTTTCAACGCGTTCCAAGAACACCTCAACGGTGTCGCCGATCTTAATCGGTGGCTTGTCGTCTTCGCCGGTATTGAATTCTTTGACCGAGATACGGCCCTCGGTCTTCAGACCGACGTCGATGATGGCGAAATCCTTTTCGATCCCGACCACGATACCTTTGACAACTTGGCCTTCCATGAAGTCTCGGCCACCCATGCTCTCATCGAGCAAGGCGGCGAAATCGTCGCGGGAGGGATTGAGGCTATTACCGTCAGCCATTGTGTTCTTTCGTCTGCAAATGACGCGAGGTCCGGCGCGCAGCGCGGCGGACGGAATCCCCGTGTCGGGTTAAGGGTGGAACCGAGGATGCGGCGGACCGCACCGGTGATTTGCCCGCGGCAATTGAGGGTGAGGCGCGGTTTGATTTGCGCGTCGACCAGGGTCGGTTAGGACTCCAGCCAGCGCGCACGCGCCGCCTCAACCATGCGGCGGGCCGCATCGGCGGCTTGGTCTATAGTCATTTGCGACGTGTCGAGCAAGGCCGCGTCCTTAGCCTGGATCATCGGGGAGTCTGAACGTCCGCCATCACGGGCATCACGACGCAGAATATCCTCGAGAATATCCTCGAATGTAACGCTCTCGCCTTGGCCTTGAAGTTGGCGAAAACGGCGCGCGGCGCGGACCTCCGGACGGGCGGTTACAAAGAGTTTTGCTGGGGCATCCGGCGCTATGACCGTGCCGATGTCGCGGCCGTCGATGACAGCGCCGCCGGGTCGGTGAGCGAAATTCTGCTGCATCTGCCTCAGAGCTAAGCGAACGGCGGAATGAATGGCAACACGACTGGCGGCCTCACCTGCGGCGCGGGTGCGGAATGCGGGATCGCCCAGGGCTTCAGCGGTGAGGTCTCTGGCAACCTTGGCGGCGGCATCCGAATCATCAGGACTTCCGCCTTGCTGTTCCAGCAGCACACCCACGGCGCGGTAAAGTAGCCCGGAGTCGAGGACGGGCAGATCATAGATTGCCGCCAAGCGCGCCGCGATCGTGCCCTTGCCGGAGGCCGCAGGACCATCCACGGCGATGATGAAGGGCACCCGGCTCACGCCGCTTCCAAGCTCCCGCCGAGCCCACGCATCATGTCCACAAAGGTCGGGAAGCTGGTGGCGATCATACCCGGCTCGTCAACGGTGATGGCCCCCTCGGCGGCAAATCCCATGATCAGATGCGACATGGCGATCCGGTGGTCCCCATGGGTGACCACCTTAGCTCCGCCTGCGGCCAGATGATTGCCTCGGGCGGAACCCACCACGATCAGGCCTTCAGGTTCTTCCTGAACCCCGATACCGCAAGCGCTGAGGCCCGCCGCCATCAAAGCGATCCGGTCACTCTCCTTGACCCGCATCTCGCCGATCCCACGCATGTGGGTGGGCCCCTCGGCAAAAGCTGCGGCCACCGCCAGGATCGGATACTCGTCAATCATCGAGGGCGCACGTTCTGCAGGCACCTCGACGCCTTTCAAGTTGGAATACCGCGCGGTGACATCGCCGACCGGCTCACCGCCCTCTTCGCGCCGGTTTGCGATGGTCAATTCGGCCCCCATCTCAATCAGTGTCGTAAAGAGGCCAATTCGCAGGGGGTTCAGCAGAACGCCTTCAACAGTCACTTCTGACCCAGGGGTGATGAGGGCTGCCACAAGGGGGAAGGCTGCTGACGAGGGGTCTCCGGGCACCACAATGCCGGTGCCCGTCAAGCTTTGGCCTCCAGCGAGGTCGATGTGTCGTTCACCGTCCCGGTCCTGCACCTCCACTACCGCGCCAAAGGCGCGCAGCATGCGTTCGGTATGGTCCCGGGTCGGCTCGGGTTCGATGACCTTGGCTCCGCCCCTTGCATGCAATCCGGCCAATAGAACGGCGGATTTCACTTGGGCCGAGGGCTCGGGCAACCGATATTCAAGCCTCTGTAAGCCACCCCCAACCAAGGTCAGCGGCAATCGCCCCCCCGAGCGCCCCACAAAATTTGCGCCCATCTCACGCAAGGGTCTCATGACCCGGTTCATGGGTCGCCCCCGAAGTGATGCGTCGCCGGTGAAGGTTGCGGCCAATTCAAAGCCGGCCGCAGCACCCATGATCAAACGAACGCCGGTCCCGGCATTGCCGCAATCGATCACGTCTGCAGGTTCGGTAAAGCCCCCGAAACCTTCAACGGTCCAACGGCCTTGCCCCTGGTTCGTAACCTTTGCACCAAAGCTGCGCATGGCTTGGGCGGTGGCCAGCACATCATCGCCTTCCAAAAGGCCTTCGATCTCGGTCATGCCGGTCGCCAACGCGCCGAATATCAGCGCGCGGTGGGAAATCGACTTATCGCCCGGAGCACGCACGCGACCCCGCAGCGGGCCGCCGCGTCTTGCGGTCAGTCCAGCTGACGTCATGGAAAAACCAAGCCTCCTTGCGGCCTGCAGTTGTCACGAGGGGGTTTGCTTTTGACAGCGACGCCGTCGCGTGGCAAGTGACCCGGCTCCAATTCACCCCACGATTAGAGGCCCGCCACTTGGCCATTCCTGAACTCGGCGCAAAGCAACTCTGCCCGAACTGCCAGGCGAAGTTCTATGACTTGAACCGTCGCCCAGCCCATTGCCCCAAATGCGCCCATGAATTCGATCCTGATGAGGCGGTCCGCAACCGTCGCACGCGTTCGCGCGCAGCCCCCGTTGACCGCGATCTTGACGACGAACAAGAAGATCAGGTCGTCGCTAAGGCCGCCGATGCTGAGGATGAAGAAGAGGAAGAGGCGGTAACGCCGGAACTCGACGAAGTTGTCGATGAACCCTTGCTGATCTCCGATGACGACGACGAAGCGCCCGACCCGGCGGTCGCGCCTGAAGATGAGCTCGCCGGCTTCTCAGAAGACGAAGAGCTCGACGATGAGGACGACGCAGACGTGCCGTTCTTGGAAGAAGACGAGGACGACGATTTCGACGACACCGAGATCGACGGACTGCCGGGCGAAGGCGACGTCGACGACCGCTAGATAACGACATCAAGACCGCCCGCATTTTTCCAGTGTGGGCGGGCTTGATCGCGCGGACCTCTCAGACTAGGTTCCGCGCCTCTTGGGCGGAGGGCGATATGGCTCCTCGTCAAAGACCCGAGACCTCGGGGCTTTAGCTCAGCTGGTAGAGCGCTTGCATGGCATGCAAGAGGTCAGCGGTTCGACTCCGCTAAGCTCCACCATGAAGGCCCGTTGCGAAAGCAGCGGGCCTTCGCCATTTCTAGAGCTCGATCCGATTAGGGGGTACCGGTCAAATGGACGGTCCCGCATCGCGCCAGCTAGAGCATGTTCCGATAAGTGGGAACCGGTTATCGGAGCTAAACATGCTCTAACTTTTTGAATTAGAGTCCAGTTTCTCCCTTTAGACAATTCCGTCTAAAGGGAACGGGCTCTAGTGTTCGGCGCAATTCAAACCGTACGGCGGTGAGTTGAATACAGGCACCCGGCAACCCATATCGATGCAGTCGGGCGGACTGCGCCAGTTTTGGGTAGGTCACCGGTCGAGTCGCTTAGGTTGCGAGGACTCTGAAATGAACAGGCCGATTGTATTTGATAGCCCCTTCTTGCTTGGGTTCGAGCATACTCGCATCCTCATTGAGCGGGCGGCTAAAGCGGCAGCGGAGAGCTATCCTCCCTATAATGTAGAGGACCTGGGTGATGGTGCGTTGCGTATCACCCTTGCGGTTGCGGGGTTCACACCAGCGACGCTGCACGTGACTGTCGAAGATCAACAACTAATCGTTGCCGGTCGCCGGGAGGAAGTCGCCAAGGGCGAGGATGCCTTCCTACATAGGGGGATCGCCGCTCGGGGCTTCGTGCGCAGCTTCGTCTTGGCCGATGGGGTCGAGGTGGAGAAAGCACTTCTGGGCCATGGTCTCTTGCACATTGACCTGACCCGTCCGGCCCCGGGCAAGTTGGTCAAGAAAATCCCCATCGAGACCATGGGCTGATGTCAACCATGGATAACGCCAAACCCATTCAACAGGAGGTGGCCATGTCGGCACCTAATTTATCTGCAGAAGCCTTCGCCAGTCTTGGTGGACCCAACTTGGTCTATGTCCGACCCGTATCCGGAGCCGAGATTATCGCTTCAACGCCGGTCGAGCAGTTGCAGGGTTTTCATGTCGATCCCGGTCAGACGCTTTATGCAGTCCACCGGGCGGATGGAGAACGACTGGCGGTTCTGACTGACAAGCTGTCAGCCGTCGCCGCCGCGATAGCACACGAGTTAGCACCCGTCTCAGTGCACTGACTAGAGCCCGTTCCCTTCAGACGGTTGCGTCTTAAGGGAGAAACTGGGCTCTAATTCAAAGCGTTAGAGCATGCTTTCGTCCTACCGGCGGTTCCCACTTATCGGAACATGCTCTAGGCAGCCGAGGAGGATATGTCCTGCGCCAGAAGTGCGTAAATCGCGTCGGACGTTCGGGCTTGTCTGAGCTGTTCTCGCAGCTCGCTCTGCCGCATCAGCCGCGACACCTTGGCCAAAACCCGCAAGTGCTCTGACCCGGAGTCGGCCGGCGATATGATGGCAAATACCAAATCCACCGGCTGTTCATCGACCGAGCTGAAATCGACGGGCTGTTCCAGCCGCAGAAAAACGGCGCGCATTTGATCAACACCTGTCAATCGCGCGTGTGGTGCGGCGACTCCGTGGCCGACACCTGTCGAACCGGCCAGCTCGCGTTCCGCCAGCCCGTCTAGAACATCGCTCGCCCTGAGCCCGAAATTTCGGCTGGCAATGTCGGCAATAAGCGCCAGCACTTGGCGTTTATTGGGCGCGCTCGCGCGCGGCGCGATGGCCGCATGGTCGAGAATTTCACCAATCAGCATCGTGTCTCGTGACGTCCGAAAAACTTACAGGCCAATGCCGTGATCGATCAGAAAGAACACCACCAAGACCTATGTCTTGGCTATGCCCTGTCCGTTCGTCGATTTGGTGCGCTCTGGGTCGATCCAGCCGATGTTTCCATCCGGACGTCGATAGACCACGGACAACCCGTCGTGCGCGGCGTTCCTAAACACGATTGTCTGTGATTCCGTCAAGTCTAACTCCATCACCGCCATAGAAACAGTCATGGTGCGAATGACCCGTTCGGTCTCAGCGATCACCATGGCGGCAGGCACGGCATCGGTGGCGTGCGGGGAGTCGTCCTCATCCCACGTCTCTTCCTCGCCCTCCAAAGCTCGAATGACGAAGTAGGATGCGGTTTCTGCTTGTTTGGCCGTCGCTGCGACTGAATGGCTCTTTAGGCGACGTTTGTATCGTCGTATTCGCGTTTCAATCTTGGCCAAGGCGGCGGCGAACGCACCGTGGGCGTCCGCGCCTAGGCCATGACTCTGCAGTGTCTGGCCAGTAGCCAAGTTGACTGCACAATCAATTCGGAAGGAATGACCCTCTCGGCTGACCACGACCTGAGCGTCTCCGCCTCGTTCGAAGTACTTGCCGATCGCGCCGGTGATTTCGTCAGTGACCCGCTCACGCAGGGCCTCCCCAACGGCGACATGCTTGCCGGAAACCAACACTTGCATAAGCCATGAACGCGCCAGTCTCTGCCTGCTGTCAAGCGCCGAGAAGCGCAATCTGAACACGTCATTTTGAAGAAAATCGGCTGGACGGCCCCTTGACGGGATCAGGCTTCCTTCAGGGATCGTCGCCGTTCAACCGACGAGGGAATGCGCATGGCCTCGCGGTACTTGGCAACCGTACGCCGAGCGATATCAACTCCGGTGTCCTTCAGAATGTCGACAATTCGATCATCGGAATGAACCTCAGTGTCAGACTTCTCAGCATCGATAAGCTGACGGATCCGATGGCGCACGCTCTCTGCAGAGTGGGCCTCGCCCCCCTCCGTTGCCTGAATTGCAGAGGTAAAGAAGAATTTTAGCTCAAACATCCCGCGCGGAGTGGCCAGATACTTATTCGATGTGACCCGACTGACCGTCGACTCATGCATTCCGATGGCATCGGCGACGGTTTTCAGGTTCAAGGGTCTGAGGTGTTCAACACCAAACGCCAGGAACCCGTCCTGCTGCCGGACGATCTCTGAGGCGACCTTCAGGATAGTCTTGGCCCGCTGATCTAGGCTCTTCACCAGCCAACTGGCCGAGGCCATACAATCGGCAACAAAGACCTTTTCCTGATCCTTTAGGGCGGCGGCTGATACTCGGGCGTGATAACGTTGGTCGACCAACAGCCGCGGCAAAGTGTCGGAATTCAACTCCACATGCCACAGGCCGCCCAGACCCTCACGGACGAACACATCGGGGGCGACGGGTTGACTGGGCTCGCCGCCAAAGGCCGCACCGGGTCGTGGCGTCAGGGCCTTCAGCTCAGCGATCATCTCGCGCATATCTTCGTCGTCGACACCGCAGGCCCGGCGAAGCGCGGCCAAATCGCGACGTGCCAACAGGTCTAAGTTGTCCAGCAGGGCCACCATGGCGGGGTCACAGCGGTTGCGATCCTGTAATTGGATCATCAAACATTCACGAACATCGCGGGCGAACACTCCGACTGGCTCAAATTGCTGCAGACGAAGCAAAAGCGATTCGAGGAAGCCTAAGGCGCAGCCCAGGCGCTCGGCAGTTTCGACAAGATCGCAGCGCAGGTAGCCGCCCTCGTCGACAGAGTCGACCAACACGCGCGCGGCGGCCAGTTCGGCATTGGAAAATCCGGAGACTAGCATCTGATCAGAAAGATGCTCCGCCAGGGTCTTGTCATGCGACAAACGCTGTTCGAAATCGTCGGTGTCTTCGAAACTGCCACCGCTCCCGGCGCGGGACCAGTCGATGGCCCCCCCGGCCTGCTGCGCCCCCTCTGCGTCGCCAGTCGCCCGCTCGCCCGGCGATGCCTCGGTCACATGGCTGACGTCCATTTCCTGGCCTGCGCCACCTTCGGGAATTTGGTCAGACGCGTAGTTCTCGACCTCACGCGGCTCGGGCGCACTCTCGGGTTCAGAGTCGCGCTCATCACGCTGGAGCAGCGGGTTGCGCTCCAGTTCGCCTTCTACATAGGCCTCCAATTCCATGTTGGAGAGCTGCAACAGCTTTATGGCCTGTTGCAGCTGAGGGGTGATCACCAACCCCTGGCCCTGACGAAGCTCTAAACGCGCACCAAGCGCCAAAACGCCCTCCTGGCCTGTTTCTTGCGTGCCAAGCTAGAGCGTGAACCCCACTGAAGGGTTAATGGTGCCGGCGAAGTTTGCCGATGGGCTGATTATTTGATCGCCGAAGCCGGTTCCAATCCCTGCAGGAAGGCCTTGAGATCCGCCGCCGATTGGTCGGGAATCTGCTCCATGGGTACATGGCCAACGCCTGGATAGACGATCAGCTTGGCACCCGGTATGACCGCAGCCAGGGCCTTGCCGGCCTCCACCGGAATTACCGTGTCGGCTTCACCGTGCATGACCAGAGTTGGCGTCCGGATAGCTTTAAAGGTTGCCGCAGTAGCAGGGGTCCGTTGCTGCGACTGGCCAGCCAGCAGTAGGTCGCGATGGCCGGGCGCCAAGGCGAGATCGGCATAGCGATCTACGAGGGCTGGTGTGACCAAGCTCTCATCGACATAGGCCTGCTTGAGACCTTTTTCGGCCAGAGGACGCGGGTTGATTTTGCGCAACATCGCCCGGCCTACGGGGTTGCGCATCAAGGAAAAGACCAGAGGCGGCCCCTCGCGCTTATTTTCTCCCGCTTTGGGTGCCGTTGGCATACCCGCAGAATCCACGAGGATCAGCGCCGTCAATTGACCTGGGTGCGCCAGGGCGTAGTGCCAGGCCATGCCACCGCCCATCGAATTTCCGGCCAGAGTAAAGCGATCAACCTTGAGCACCTTGGTCAGCTGATCGACGACTTCGACCTGGCCATCGGTGGAGACCTGATAGCCTGTTGGCACAGTCGTCAGGCCGTGTGCCGGCAGGTCCAAGCTGATGATCCGGTAGTCGTTCCCCAGGCGAGCCACCCAAGGCTCCCAGGCATCCAGATTGGCCGCGAAGCCATGCACCATGACGATCGGCGGGCCGGCCGCATTGCCCTGATCGCGATAGTGCAGTGTCACCCCGTCGGGCAGGGTCGCAAACCGCGACACAGGACTGGTGTACTTGGCCTTGAGCGTCGCATAGGGGATGTCGCGCGCGCAGCCGGCTAGCGCTAGGGCCGCCCCAAGCAGGGCGATGAAAACATGTCGGTTGGTTGCCATCTAGGTGAGCCCCAAGCGTTGAAATTGTGAGGCGGGCGCTTCAATCTCCAAAAGTGCCGCGCGTAGCTGTTGTGCAAGTTGACCCTCAAGCACCGAGCCCGCGAGGTTCTGCTCTTCCGCCGGATCATTGATCCGGTCAAACACCAGATTTCCGCTGGCTCGGGTCCGGCCCCAAAAGGGTATTGGGTCGCCAGCGTCATAGGGTTGGTGGATGACAGGCACGGTCGAGCCCGGCATCCGATCCAGGAATGCGCGATCGTCAGGCAAGGGCAGGGCCACATGTTTGTCCACCACGTGGGTGGGCATGGTCGACCAACGATTGGATATCATCGATAGGGGTGCATTGGCCCCTGCCGGCCCACGGGAATACTTGTGAGTGGACGTCACCAATTGTACCTCTCGGCCCCAGACCCCGGTCAAAAGATGATCGCGTATTTCAGAGGTTTGCTCGTGAAGAACCGGCAATAACGACTTGCCGTGGGTGCGCTGGCGAACAGTGACATCAAACACATCAGCCAAGGTCGCGAAAATATCGACACTGGTGGTCAGGGCCTGGCGGCTTCCCGCCGCGACACCGGGGTACCGGACCAAGAGCGGAATATGACCCAGCGGCGCATAGATCGGCACGCCCGGTTTTCCCCATATATCCTTTTCCCCCAGATAGTGGCCGTGGTCGGTGCAGATCATCACCATGGTGTCGTCTGTCAGGCCCTTGACCGCGATTGCCGCTAGCACCTTGCCAAGCCAGTGATCGATCATCGAGAGCTTGCCGCCGTAGGAGGCCCGCAACTGTCGCGCCTGACGCCCGGTAAGCACCCCCTTGGCGATCGCGCCCTGCATATAGGGTGGCCAGATCAGGTGCGGGCCTTGCCAGTCGCGATCATATTTCGATGCCCAAGGTTCTGGCGTGTCGAAGGGTTCGTGCGGATCAAACTCATCTACGAACAGAAAGAACCGCTCATGATAGCCGGCATTCTCTTCTATCCATCTGGCCGCCGCCGCCATTGTGCGCGGGCCCGGGAAGTCAGCCTCGTCGCGAAACCAACCCCGGCTGTCGTCATAGGGCATGTGACCCCGCCCCATGCCCGGTGCACCGGCCCAGCTGGGGTCCGGCCGGGTTTTCCAGGCATCACCTTCATGACCTCGCTCATAGGCCCAGGCCGTGAAGTCCCCGTGATAGTTTTCACCCCCGGTCTCAAACAGATGCGGATGATCAGAGATCAGCTGGCTGGCGACGCCAGCCTTGCGCAGCTCGTAGGTGATAGCGTCTTCCCAAATCTCCACTGAGCCCCAGGGCCGCCATAGAAAGTCCAGCGCACCACACAGAATATCATGCCGCGCCGGCATGCAGGGCAGGGAGCCTGTGTGATGATTGTCAAACCGCACCGCGCTCGTTGCGAAGGTGTCTAGGTTGGGGGTCTCGAATTCCGCACCGCCATAGGCTCCGAGCATATGCCGATTGAGACTGTCTAACAGAAGAACAATCACATTCTTTGGCTTGGCGATCACCTAGCGGCCCTCAATCCTATTCAATAGACTTGAACTTGCTCGTCCCAGGGAGGCAGCCGCATCAGCCGAACCGCTCGCCCAGGTAGACGCGTCGCACTTCCGGATTCTCGACGATTTCGCGTGGCGTTCCCTCAAACAGCACTTCTCCGGCATGGATGATCGAGGCTCGGTCGATGATGCCCAAGGTTTCGCGCACATTGTGATCGGTGATCAAAATCCCGATTCCGCGACGCTTCAAATAACCGATCACGTCGCGAATATCAGCTATGGCCAAGGGGTCGATGCCGGCAAAGGGCTCATCCAGCAACATGAACGAGGGCTCACTGGCTAGAGCACGAGCAATTTCCACGCGTCGACGCTCTCCGCCCGATAGGGACGCGGCGGGCGACTTCCGGAGATGGTCGATACGCAGTTCTTCCAAGAGTCCGGTCACCGTGGCCAGAGCCTGTTTGCGGCTGTTCTCGCGTAGCTCAACCACAGCCATGATGTTTTCTTCGACGCTCATGCCTCGGAAAATCGAAGTTTCCTGTGGCAGGTAGCCAAGCCCCATACGGGCCCGCTGATACATGGGCTGAGCCGTGATATTCTCGCCGTCTAGATAGATCGCCCCATAATCTGCGGGGATCAGTCCGGTGATCATATAGAAACAGGTGGTTTTGCCTGCGCCATTTGGTCCCAGTAGCCCCAGGACCTCACCGCGCCGCAGTTGCAAAGTCACGCCCTTAACGACCGCGCGACCACGGAAAGCCTTGCCGACATTATCGACCACCAGCCCCTGTCCAGCTAGGCCGGGCAAGGCTTCAAAGGATTGCGGCTTCAAGGCTGAGCCCTCGATCACGATGATCTCGGATCAAGGGTATCCAAGATCCGGAGGATCTTTGCGCTCGATGGTGCGCAAAAGGTCGGGTTGGGGTCGTGCTCCCGCATTGCGTGCTACTTGGGTGCAGGAGCCGCGCCAGCCGTCTGCTGACTGGGATAGAGAACGGTCCTGACCCGTCCCGGCTTATTGCGACCCGTAACGGCGCTTTGCATCTGCATATCGCCCGTGGCCACGTTGATCACTAGCTTTGAACCCCGCAGGACATTCTGGCCCTGTGCGGCGACCACATCACCCGCGATGGTGATGGTTTCAGATCCCGCCAGATACAGCGCTGTGTCGCCCCTAACTCTCTGTTGCGGCGTCACATAGAAGACTGATCCAGAAGCTTCCATGCGATCAAGTGTCCCGCCACACTGACTACCCGCACCAGGTCGCCCACCCGGACTCGCAGGCTGGGATTTGTAGTAGATTTTAAGGACATCGGCGCGAAGCCGGACCGTATCCTGCAAGGCCTCTGCTGCGCCTTTATAGGTTGCGAGGCACTCGGTGTTCACAACTTCCAGTTCGTCGGCCGTAATGTCCACCGGCGCATCGGAATTTTGCGCCAGCTGCGCGGTGGCTGGGCCAGCCATGGCCAAGCCACAGATAAACGCTGTCGTCGTCCAAGGGTTCATCTTCAACAGTCCGATCATGCCCATCGCCGCAGTGTTCAACTCTGACCCTAGTTTGAGTCCAGGTGGGTGTGCACGCCGCCTTTGAACACCATGCGATCACCCTTATCGTAAACGCCATAGGACTTTGCGATGATTTCGCCAAGCACTCCAGCACCGGTGATCTCGCCCGTACCTTCCAATTCCCCGGTTGCGGTGTTGAAGACCGAGCTGGCGGTGGTGAAGTTGATGTCTCCGCCGTTCAACTTAACGCCACCCTCAAGGTTCAAAACCCGAGCGTCTTCGCGGTAGACGCCAGCTTGAGCGGAAATGCGAACAGGCCGCTCGCCTTCCTCGTCCAGGATCAGCATCGGCGTATCTAACATAACCCGCTGATAGTCCTTGTCATCGCGCGTGGCGGTTTTGGCAGTTAGCACAAAGGCCCGACCCTGATTGTCGCGCCCCACAAACCGCGGATTGACCAGCTGGATCGGGGCAGCCTGGTCGACCTGTTTGCTCTTCCCGCCTAGTAATGTGGCTTGGGCGATGAATGCGATCATGATCAGCAATATGCCGCCAATGCTGAGGGGAAGTAGCGCACGAAGGCTGCGTATGAGCCGCGATCGGGCGCGCCAACGCTCAAAGACCGCCCGACGTGGGGCCTGAGCAGATGGCATGTGGGTGGCACTCACCCTGGCCTCACGAATGCGAGAAAATGTCGACCTCTTCCCAGCCCGCAACATCGAGCAAGGCGCGGTGAGGCAGAAAGTCGAAACAGGCGCGGGCCAAACCGTCGCGACCCTCCCGAACCAGCATCTCATCCAGCTTAGCCCGCAGGGCGTGCAAGTGAAGAACGTCGGAAGCCGCATAGGCCAATTGGTCGGCCGAAAGCTTTGTGGCTCCCCAATCGGAGCTCTGCTGGGCTTTGGACATGTCGATGCCAACGAGCTCCTTGGACACGTCCTTAAGACCGTGACGATCTGTGTATGTTCTAGCCAACTTCGATGCGATCTTGGTGCAATAGACCGGGGCGGTCACGACACCCAAATGCAGGTGGAACATGGCAATATCAAAGCGCCCGAAGTGAAATATCTTGGTGACTGCTGGGTCGATCAATAGGGCTTTGAGGTTGGGTGCCTGATAGCCGGGACGATCAAGGCGTACCACATGGGCGTCACCGTCACCGGCCGACAGTTGGACTACGCACAGGGGGTCGCGTCCTAGGCGCAGGCCCATAGTTTCGGAGTCAACGGCCACCGCAGTCGCCCCTGCCAATGCACCTGCCGGCAGGTCGCCTTCATGAAGATAGTTGGCCAAGGCTCACAGCGCTCCAGCTTGTTGGTGACCTCCCTACCATAGAGAGAGGGATGGTGCCCAGGAAAGGACTCGAACCTTCACGGCCTTACGGCCACTGGCACCTGAAGCCAGCGCGTCTACCAATTCCGCCACCTGGGCCCGATCCGCCGGATCGCGCGAGGGCGCTTCCTTAGGGTGCTTAACTTCGCTGGTCAACGCCTCCAATGAAAGTGGCGCGGTGGAGCTGATTGCGGCGCGGGGCGGCTTCGTCTATCGCAAGGCTCACGCCACTCCATTTTCGGGCCGATAGCATGCAGGATCTGATCACCGTATTTGGCGGTTCGGGCTTTCTGGGAAGTCAGATTGTTCGTGCCCTGGCGCGACAAGGTTGCCGGGTTCGGGTCGCGGTGCGCCAACCGCACCTAGCCCACACCATGCGTATGCTTGGCGATGTCGGTCAGATCGAGGTCGTCCAGGCTAATGTGCGCATTGAAGCCTCTGTTCGACGCGCCCTGAGCGGTGCGCAGGGCGCGATCAACCTTGTCGGGTTGCTCTATGAAACGGGTCGTCAGAAGTTCCAGTCCGTCCATGTCATGGGTGCTCGTAACATCGCTGCGGCAGCCAAGGACGTTGGGGTATCCCGATTTGTCCAAATGTCGGCGCTTGGGGCTGATCAGGCCTCAAGCTCAAAATATGCCCGCACCAAGGCCATGGGCGAAGTCGCAGTGCGCGAGGTGTTTCCCGGTGCGGTGACCATTCGCCCCTCGATCATTTTCGGCGCTGGCGACGGATTTTTCAATAAATTCGCTGAAATGGCAGTGGTCAGTCCGGTCCTGCCGCTGATTGGTGGTGGGCACACCCGCTTTGCGCCGGTCTTTGTCGGCGACGTCGCCCAGGCGGTCGCCAAGGCTGTCACTGACCCCGCTCTGGCCGGCCAAACGTTTGAACTGGGTGGCCCTGCGGTATTTAGCTTCCGGCAAATCCTGGAAATGATCCTCAAGGAAACCGGTCGCCGCAGGCTCTTGCTTCCTGTGCCGTTCCCAGTGGCCAGCTTGATTGGTAAATTCGGAGAGCTTGCAGCCCTAACCGCCCTTGCCCCGCCCCTAACCTCTGACCAGGTCGAACTTCTCAAAACCGATAATGTGGTCACAGGCCTTTTCCCGGGACTTTCCGACCTTGGGATCGCTGCCACCTCTGTTGAGGCGATCCTATCGACCTATCTCTACCGGTTCCGCAAAGGCGGCCAGTATGCCGATGAGACAGAGCGTTACGCAGCGACCTAGAGCCCGTTCCCTTTAGACGGAATCGTCTGAAGGGAAAAACTGGGCTCTAATTCAAAGAGTTAGAGCATGTTCGGACCCGATAACCGGTTCCCACTTATCGGAACATGTTCTAACGCCCTGCCGTGGTCAGCCAGGCTAAACCGCCAACCCCAACAACGATCCGCCACCAGGCGAACGGGGCAAACCCGCGGCGAGTCACGAAATCCAGAGTGGTGCGCACCACCAGGTAGCCTACGACGAAGCTGACGGCGAAACCCACGACAATCAAACCGGCCTGGTCACCGTGGATGGCGTCCTTGTTCTTCCAAAGATCGAGAGCAAAAGCCCCGACCATGGTCGGAATGGCCAGGAAAAATGAAAACTCTGCAGCGGCGCGTTTCTCGACGCCAAGCAACATAGAGGCAACGATTGTCCCTCCCGAGCGTGACACACCTGGTATCATGGCCAGGGTTTGCGCCGCGCCGACCGCCAGAGATGTCAGCCAAGGCAGGGCCATGGCGTCGCTCTCACGTGCAGGTGGTGCCCAGCGATCGACGGCGAGCAGAACAACACCGCCGATGATTAGCGACCAACAGATCAGACGCGGGCTTTCAAACAGCACCTGCTTGATCACGTCATGCAACACCACACCGGCGACCGCGCCGGGCAGAAAGGCAATCAGGACCGACAGCGCGAACCGTCGTGCCGCCGCGTTGTTCGGCAACTCGACAAACACCTTCCAGAGACGTCCGAAATAAATTGCCACGATGGCCAGGATCGCGCCCAGTTGGATCAACACCGTGAAGGTGTCCCAAAAACCATCCGGTAGCCCCAGCAACGTTTTGGTCAGCAACAAATGCCCGGTCGAGGAAACCGGAACGAACTCCGTCAATCCCTCGACGACACCCAGGATGATCGCGCTGATCCAGTCGTTCATTTTGTCCGCCACTCTCCAAAAACTTTGAGGTCAGCAGGTGGGAGTCTCGGGTAAAGGTGGCGTTTACGTGACTGATTCCAGCTCATATTCACGCTCCAGTCGGTAGCGTGACCCCTGCGAGGACTGCCAGCTCGAATAGAGCCCGAAGCTAGAAATCTGAAATGTTGGAGATTTCAGCAGGCTATGGTCAGCTATCCATTGACCGACCTCGCTGGGAGCCGGGCGTCGCAGATAAGCCAGGGTGACATGGGGTATGTACCGGCGGCCATCTGGGGCGAGCCCGGCATGGCGCGCAGCGGTCTCGCATTGCTTGGCTAGAACCCGCAGGTCAGGATTCTCCTCCAGACCCGTCCATACAGCGTGAGCTTCTTCGCCTTCGCCAAACACCCCGACTCCGGACAGTGTTAAATCCAGTGGGGGGCACCTGACCTGCGCAAGGGCGTCATCGATATCCACCGCCACGTCCTCGGGGACATCGCCGAAGAACCGTATAGTCACGTGAAACGCCTCGAGAGGTCGCCAGCGCGCACCGGTCACACCCTGCTGCCGAACGACAAGCCCATGTCCAAGTTCGGGTGGAATGGCCAGCGCAGCAAAGAGGCGGATCATGGCTAATCCTATGCCGGAGAATTTCTCCGGCATAGCCTCTCGCAATTGTCATAAGGGTTGGAGCTTGCGAAATCCGCAATCGCCACCGATATTAAGCGGTGCGCCCGCTTGGGGCGTCTTACATAGGGCTGCTCAAATGAGCGACTTCAACCGCGGAGCCGCATCAACGGTTCTGACCGACCGCGCCGACATGTCGGTAGACGTGGGCCTTCGGAATTTCATGCTCGGCGTTTACAACAAAGTAGCGCTTGGCCTGCTGTTGTCTGCGGGACTTGCCTACACAACCGGGTCCTTCGCGCCGGTCCGCGACATGATGTTCACCGTCGCCAATGGCCGTGTGGGATACAGCATATTGGGCATGGTCGTCGCGTTCGCGCCCCTGGCTGTGATCCTGTTCTCGTCATTCGGCATGAAGAACGTCACGCCTCGTACGTCAGGGGTCATCTATTGGACGATGGTTAGCTTGATCGGTGCCTCGTTGGGCGTCGTTGTACTGCGATATACAGGAGCCTCCGTCGCCTCGACATTCTTGCTGACGGCTGCCGCATTCGGCGGGCTCTCCCTGGTCGGTTACACGACTAAGAAAGACCTGACGGGCATGGGTAGTTTCCTGATTATGGGTGCCTGGGGCCTGATGGGTGCCATGCTGATCAACATCTTCCTGCAAAGCTCGGTGATGGCGTTGATCGTCAATGCCATGGGTGTGTTGATCTTCGCGGGCTTGATCGCCTATGACACCCAGAAGCTGAAGATGACCTATTACGACCTCGGTGGAAATCAGAGTGCCATGGGTGTGGCCACCAATTTCGGCGCACTTAGCCTCTATCTGGACTTCATCAATCTGTTCCAGTTCCTGCTGAGCTTCTTTGGCGCCCGTCGCTAGACCTGACGCCATCTGGATACGGAAAACCCTGGTGGTCACTCGCCAGGGTTTTTCTTTGTCTGCTAGAGCGCGTTCCCTTTAGACGGAATCGCCTAAAGGGAGAAACTGCGCTCTAATTCAAAGAGTTAGAGCATGTTTAGCTCCGATACCCGGTTCCCACTTATCGGAACATGCTCTAATCGACCACTCGGAATTTCCGGGTCTCAAACACGCTCAATACCTGCTCAAGCTCATGCCCACGCTTGAGGATCATTCCACCCTCGCCGATCACGGCCCAGGCACCTTG
>JANPNB010000265.1:0-7255 GCA_031427275.1 Alphaproteobacteria bacterium
ATCCGAGACATCGCCGTCACGATTCCGGCAGCCGCCACCATGCAAGATCTGTTGGATTCGCTGAATTCCAACACAACTGGTGTTGGTCTCTTCGGTGCATTTTCGCTCGACAGTGATGGCCAGCTGAGCTTTGCGCCGTCGGGAACGTCGGACATTTCGGCTTCCATCACGACCGACAATACCTCGCGGGGCGGGGGTGGGCCGTCGATCAGCCAGCTGTTTGGTCTGGGCGTCATCGAGCGAAATGGCCGACCGGGGCGTTTTTCGATTGATGCCGGGCTGGCTGCCGATCCTACCAAGATGTCGTTGAACAAGCTCGACCTCAGTGTGGCACCGGGCAGGCCCGCAATCCGTCCGGGCGATGGGAAGGGGGCCCTGGCTATCGCCTTGGCGGGCGATGTGTCGACGGCCTTTGATGCTGCGGGTGACCTGGGTAATGTGAGGCTGTCAGTCTCGCGTTACGCCTCGGAGTTTGGCGGTTCAATTGGCAGGCGCGCCGAGACGGCCAATATACAGTCGCGGTCGGCTGAGGCCGTGGCCGGCGAAGCGACGGCGCGGCTGCAATCGGTCGAGGGTGTGAACCTCGACGAAGAGTTGGTCCGATTAACCACCTATCAACAGGCGTTTAACGCCTCGGCGCGCATGATCCAGGCGGCCAAGGAGTTGTTCGACGTCTTGACCAATATGATCTGAGGACGACCGACATGTATCGCGTCTCAACGAGCGGAAATTATAGCACTGTCCTTGCCAATCTGATGGCGGCTCAACAACGGCAGGCCGAGGCGGGAAAGCAGGTTTCAACTCAAAAGAACGGCTCGAACCTAAAGGACTATGCGCGGAAGGCTGAGACCCTGACCGCCATGCAAACGGTCGACGCTCGAATTTCTTCGCATCTGGATCAGAATAAATTTATCGCCGCTAAGCTGGAAACTCAGGACTTTGCGCTCGTGCAGGTCAAGGACGCCGCCAACAGCACTCGCCAGACCATCGCTGATGCCTTGGCCACTGGTCGAGCAGATACCCTGATGCAAGACCTCGGTGCCTATTTCTCGAACGCGCTTGGCGGCATGAATGCGCGCTATGGCGGAAAATACCTTTTCGCCGGTGGGCAGATCGACAGCGTCCCTGTCTCGGCGACCAAGCTGGCCGACCTGACAGACCCGCTCAAGACCATCCCGGACTTCTTCCACAACGACACCTATATCACCCAGGCCAAAGTAGATGACTCAACGACGGTCACCACGGGCATCCTAGCCGATAGTCTGGGAGCCAATATGATGACCGCATTCAAGGCGCTGCAGGCCTTTCATGAGGGGGCTCCCTTCTCCGGGGCCTTGACGACAGCCCAGCGCGTGTTTCTGGAAGGCGAGCTCGCCGGATGGGGCACGATCCATAGTGAAGTCGTCAATGTGACCGCACGAAACGGCACGATCCAGACGCGGGTTGACGGGGTGAAGAAGGATCTCGACAGCCGTCAGATCAGCATCAAGGGCATGATCGGGGACATCACTGACGCTGATCTGGCTGAAGCCGCCACCAATCTCACTCAGGCCCAACAGGCCGTGCAGGCAGCCTCTCAGGTGTTCGTGACCCTGCGAGACACATCTCTGCTTAACTTCCTACGGTAGGCGCTACTCGCAATAGTGCCCCTTTGCCGCTACATAGCGGCGATGGACGCCCCCTTTACAGACTCCGCGGTTGCCGCCGCACGCGACGCGGTGGGTTTGCCGGTAGGTAGCCGGGTGATTGCGGCCATGTCCGGCGGAGTCGACTCCACCGTTACGGCGGCATTGTTGGCGCGGGCCGGCTATGATGTGGTCGGCGTGACTCTCCAACTCTACGACCACGGCGCGGCAATCCAGAAGAAGGGGGCCTGTTGTGCGGGCCAGGATATTCACGATGCCCGCTCGGCCGCCGATGCCATTGGCATTCCGCACTACGTCCTGGACTATGAGAACAGATTCAAGGATCAGGTGATTGAAGAATTTGCCGACGCCTATCTGCGTGGCGAGACGCCTATTCCCTGCATCCGCTGCAATCAGACGGTGAAGTTCCGCGACCTGTTGGACGTGGCGCGCAATCTGGGCGCGGCGGCGATGGCGACTGGACATTATGTCCGACGCGAAGTCGGTGCGAGCGGGCCGCAATTGCGGCGAGCCGCCGACCCAGCCCGCGACCAGAGCTATTTCCTGTTCGCGACTACGGCTGATCAGCTGGACTATCTGCGCTTCCCGCTGGGTGGGTTGCCCAAGAGCGAGGTGCGCAGGGCCGCGACGGAGCTGGGGCTGGCGATTGCCGACAAGCCCGACAGCCAGGACATCTGTTTCGTGCCGGAGGGGCGTTACACTACGGTCATTGACCGGCTACGGCCACAGGGTGCTGTGCCTGGTGAGATCGTGCATCTGGATGGCCGCATTCTGGGCCGACACGAAGGCGTCACGCGCTACACTATCGGCCAGCGTCGCGGCTTGAACGTGGCGGTCGGCGATCCGTTGTTCGTGGTCAAGATCGATGCCGCGACGCGCCAAGTCATCGTAGGTCCACGTGACGCCCTGTTGACATCTGGCGTGGTGCTCAAAGAGACCAATTGGTTAGGTGACGAAGCGACGATTGAGGCTGCGGCGTCGGCGGGATTGCCGGTTCTGGCCCGGGTGCGCTCAACCGCCGAACCGGTTGTGGCGCACTTGGCGCTGGCGGGCGGCGCGGTGTCGGTCGCGTTCGACGCGCCGGAACACGGTGTTTCGCCTGGCCAAGCCTGCGTTCTCTACGCCGCTGACGCCCCTGATCGGGTACTGGGCGGCGGATTCATCGCCAGCACTGTGGGAGTCGCCTATGAACACGTCTGACCCGGTCGTCATTGCCGCCTATGCCCGCACACCGATGGGCGGATTTCAGGGGGTGTTTGCCCCGGTCAAAGCCACCGAACTCGGTGCCGCAGCGGTTCGGGCAGCCGTCGAGCGTGCGGGCCTGAACCCACAGGATGCCGATCAGATCATCATGGGTTGTGTGCTGCCGGGCGGCCTGGGCCAAGCCCCGGCGCGACAGGCCGGGTTGGGCGGGGGACTCTCGAAATCCGTCGAGGCCACGACTGTCAATAAGATGTGCGGGTCGGGGATGCAGGCCGCGATCATGGCCCATGATGCCTTGGCTGCAGGGTCTGCCGACGTGATCATCGCTGGCGGAATGGAGAGCATGACCAACGCGCCCTATCTGATGACCAAGCACCGGGCCGGCGCGCGGATCGGCCACGATACCCTGTCGGACTCTATGTATCTGGACGGCTTGGAAGACGCCTATGAGCCAGGACGGCTGATGGGGTCGTTCGCCGAGGAAACCGCCAAGTCCTATCAATTCACCCGGGCAGACATGGACGCTTTCGCCATTTCGTCATTGACCCGGGCCCGAGCTGCGATCCAGAGCGGGGCCTTCGCCCGTGAGATTGCGCCGTTTGAGGTGCTGACCCGCAAGGGCGCGATGCTGATCGAGCATGACGAGCAGCCGATGAAGGCCGATCTCGACAAGATCCCCACCTTGAAGCCCGCCTTCGCCAAGGACGGCGGCATCACGGCGGCCAATGCCTCTTCGATCTCCGACGGTGCCGCGGCCTTGGTGATGACCCGGGCCTCGGTGGCGGCGCGGCTGGGACTGAAGGTTGTGGCTCGCGTGGTGGCCCACGCGGGGCATGCCCATGAGCCGGGTCAGTTCGCTACGGCACCTGTACCGGCGATCCAGAAGGTGCTGAAGCGAGCCGGTTGGAGCGTGGCCGATGTCGACCTGTTCGAGGTCAATGAAGCCTTTGCGGTCGTGGCCATGGTCGCTGAACGTGAGTTGGGGATTTCACGCGACAAACTGAACGTGAACGGTGGGGCCTGCGCCCTGGGTCACCCGATCGGGGCAAGCGGCGCGCGGATCTTGGCGACCCTGCTCTCAGCGCTCGAGGCGCATGGCGGCAAACGCGGCGTAGCCAGCCTGTGCATCGGCGGCGGCGAGGCCACGGCTATGGCGGTGGAGTTAGTGTAGGGGCAACGACTCCCTCCTTTATGGGGAGGGAGTAGGGAAACTCACTTTGTCATGTCCAGCAGGTTCATCTTCATGCCGCCGGGCAGGGTCATGTCGCCGGGTTTCATATCGGCGGGGCAGGGGCCCTCCCAGAGACCGACCAGGGTCATTTTGTGGACGCCGTTCATCTGTGGCGTAGCGGCACCCTGCGTCGTGCTTTCGGTCGCCACCATATAGTTGGTCGTGAAGTCTCCGGTGATCTTGCCGGCGCTCACGATCTTGCCGCCGGTTCCCATGTCGCAGGACGAGCTAAACTGCCAGCCGCCGCCGGGGATGGGCTTGATCTGTGGGGTGTCGCAGAGCTTCTTGCCCGCCTGAGCACCCCAGACCGAAATCTTGGCCTCGACGGTGGGGTCGATGCAGATGTGCGACTCTTGATGCATGCCGCCGGTGGAGACGATCTGCTGCCAGAGGCCGGGTTTGCGTGTGGGTAAGGCGGCAGGACTGACGATCGGTTTGGCGACCTCCGCCGGTCCAGAAGCCTTGTCGCCCGCAGGCTTGTTGCAGGCGTTGAGCGCTAGGGCCGAGACCATCAGAATACTGAAACGCCAAACCATCGCAGACCTCCAAGACGTGATTGCCAGAGGCTAACCCCAGAGCTCGAATTTTGCTATACTGAGCCCATGACCCAATTGCGTGACACTGGAGCCCGTTACGAGCTCGATGAGCAAGGCCTGACCTCGTGGGCCGATTACCGACGGGACGGCATGCGTTTGATCATCGACCATGTGGAGAGCCCCGTGCCTCTTCGCGGCAGCGGGGCCTCCGGGCGGCTGATGGCTGCGTTGTCTGCAGATGCGCTGGTCAAGGGGCTGAAGATCACACCGATCTGCGGCTATGCGGCGGCCTGGCTCAAGCGGAGCGTAGAGTTTCGCGGGCTGTTGGACTAACCGACCAATTGCCTTCCCCCCCGACCCCGTTAAGCTCCCACCAAATATAAAGTCGGGGAGTGCGTATTTTGACAACTGCAGAGGGCCTGGCCCCATCGGCCGGCGTCGACTTAAAGCCCTCAGTGGGAATCAAGATGCTCTACGGCCTGGGTCAGATGGCCCAGAGCGGCGGGTTTGATACCGCCATCGGCTTCATCTTCTTCTACTACACCGCCGTACTTGGCCTGTCGGGTGCGCTGGTCGGCGCGGCCTTGGCGATCAGTCTGGCTTTTGACGCCGTGGTCGATCCGCTGATCGGCTCGTGGTCGGACAATATCCAATCCAAGCTTGGGCGCAGGTTGCCGCTGATGATCGGAGCCATTGTACCGATCTGCATCTCGGTCGGCCTGTTGTTCAGCCCGCCGCAGGGGGCGGGACAATGGGCACTGTTCGCCTGGCTAACGGCGTTCTCGGTCGCCGCGCGCAGCTTCATCTCGCTGTTCAATGTGCCCTATATCGCGCTCGGGGCCGAAATGACCAACGACTATACCGAGCGGACCAGCGTGGTGGCCTATCGCGCCGTGGCCGGGATCATCTCGGGCCTGATCTGCACCGTGCTGGGCTTTGCCTATTATTTTGCCAAGGGCGGATTACAGCGACCCGACGGCTATCCGGGCTATGGCTGGACGGTATCGGGCCTGCTGGCGATCTGCATGGTGGGCTGTTGCCTGGGGGTCTGGCGCTACGCCGCCAAGCTGCCGCAACCCGAACCCATGGCGGGGGCCATCTGGCGCAGGCTGCCCGGCGAAGTGGCCGAGGTATTCGCCAACCGCTCGTTCCGGGTGCTGTTCATCTCCGCCGTGGTGACCTTTGTCGCCATCGGCTTGAACGCGACGCTGAACAACCACGCCTTCGTCTTTGTCTGGCAGTTGAAGTCCGAGAGCATCCAGTTCCTGGGCTATGCCTATCTGGTCGGCATTCTGCTGGGGGTGCCCGCCACGCCGATCCTGCAAGAAGTGATGGAGAAGAAGAACGTGGTGCTGCTGGGCCTAGCCCTGCTGATCGCCAACTGGCTGGTGCTGCAAGGCTTGCGGGTCACAGGCATCTATAGCCCGGTGGGCGACGCCGCACTCTATCCGCAGATGCTCAACTCCTTCGTGGCCGGGATCGGGGTCGGCTTCACCTCCATCGCCTATCCCTCAATGATGGCCGACGCCGCCGACGAGCACGAGCACCTGTTCGGGCGCAGGCGCGAGGGGCTCTATTTCTCCGGCCTAGGCTTCGCGGCCAAGGCGGCCAGCGGGCTGGGCGTGCTGGTGGCTGGCGTCTGCCTCGACCTGATCCGCTTCCCCAAGGACGTGGCGCAACATCCGGGCATGGTGCTGCCCGAGGACGTGCAGGTACGGCTGGTCATGATCTGGGGGCCGGGAGCGGCGGTGATCTGCGTGGCCTCCATGGTGATCTTCGCGGCCTATAACATCACCCGCGAGCGCCATGCGGAGATCGCCGAGGCGTTGCGGTTGAAGCGGGGCTAGTTCCTCCCCCGCAGGGCGGAGGTGGCTCGGCGCGCAGCGACGAGTCGGAGGGGGCCGGGCTTTAGCCCGGATGCTTGTTTGCGGAAGTTCGTTGTCCGCCCGCTTGCGCGGTCGGCCCCCTCAGTCAGCTTTGCTGACAGCTCCCACGAATGGGGAGCAATAGTTAGGTGAAAACCGGTTCGGTGTTGGGTTCAGTGACTTTGCGGTGGGCATCGCCGTAGGCGTGCCAGCTGACCGGAAGGGGAATACCGTCTAGGAGCAGGGAATCTTCCTTGTCATCTTGCTGCTCATCAACGAACCAGTCGTCCTGGGTGAACAGGTGCCAGTTGATGGGGATCTTGGCTCTACGACAGACCCGCTCGACCACGCGGCTGGTGGCCTCAGTGATCTGGACCTCATGGGCCAGCCAGAGGCTTTCCCTGTCGACTTCGCGTTTCAGGCATTCGGTCATGGAGACCAGGTCACGCTCGCCCTGCTCAGCGGCAGCCTTGGCAGCCAGCACGACGGCCCCGCGCACCTGATGATGCAGCTCTAAACCCACACTGCGCTTATTGTCGGCCTTGACCCGCCGTGTCATGCGACCGATCAGGTCTTTCTCCTGCTCATCAGAGATCTTGTTGCTAAGCACCATGGTCAGGCGCGTGAAGCGGGCCGTTCGCTTCGTGCCAATAAAAGGATGAGTAGCTAATTGCTGCATTCTTTCCTCAAGCTTATCATAAAAAGAAACTGCGGCTGAGATTTTATCCTGAGCAATAAAGTCAACAATTGCTGTGATGTCCTCTTCCGCTATTG
>JANPNB010000266.1:0-4679 GCA_031427275.1 Alphaproteobacteria bacterium
TGCCCGCGAAGGGCTCAATGCTGCGATCTGGGCTGGCCCACGTCGCCGTAACGAACCGGCGGAAGTTCAGATATCGGCAACCCTGGCCGCCCCTGACCGCGTCGATGCGACCTTGACCTACGAAGTTGCCGTAGGGTTTCCACCGCCGCCTGACTTCAACAACTTGGCCGCCTTTGACGTCGAACCGTTGATCAAAGCCGAGACGCTCACCCACCGGGTTGGCGACCGCAAAGTCCGCCTTATGGAACGCAAGAACAATGCCGTCATGGCGCGTGGGGAGGATGGGCGCCCGAATGCCGTCGACCTCGACATCTTGGCTTCCGAAACGGTGCTTGGCCGACTGGAGGATCCCGTCCGATACCCGGCTCTGGATTTAGTCAGGCGCACCCTTCTCGGTTGGCGCTTTTACCACGATCTGCGCACCGATTTTGCCTCGCCCTTGCGTCAGCCTTGCATCGCTGTCGCGACCCCGACCTTGATGTCCGATGGGGCCAACCTTGCCGCCGTTTTCGCCACTTTGGCGCACATCCGCCAAGACACCCTTGAGCTGGATGCTTTGGTCGACAACGCTTTCCCCGGTGCCAGGTTGGTCATTCCCAAGCCCGAACGGACAGCCAGCTTCGGCATGACCTTCCCAGACTTCCCAAAGCGGGTCTTCGACGCAACCGAGCTCTCCGATGGCACCTTGAAGTTCCTGGCCCTGGCTGGCGCTCTAATGGCCTATCGCCTGCCGCCCTTCATCGCGCTGAACGAACCTGAGTCCAGTCTGCACCCAGACCTGATGGAGCCCTTGGGGCGATTGGTCGCCAAGGCGGCGGAACGCACCCAGGTGTGGCTGGTGACCCACTCCGAGCGCCTAGCCTCCGCCATTGCCGCGACGGGCGCGGGGTCTGTCCGCACAGTGATCAAGCGCGATGGCGCGACCACCATCGACGGCCTGACCCGTTTGGGGTCGTTTCGCGATGAACAAGACTAGGCCCCACGAACCGATTCCCGCGCTATAGGGAATTATGCCCAAGATCCGCGCCCCCAAGGCGACCCGTTTCGCCCCCAAGATCGCCAAGCCGACGCCCGGCTTGCCCGACCGTGAGACGCTGATCAAATTCATCCGCGAGGCGGGCGAAACCAACAAGGCCGAGATTGCTCGGGTGTTTGCCTTGAAAGGTGCCGACCGCAAGGCACTTCGGGTCATGCTGACCGAGCTTGAGGCCAGCGGTGCGCTGGGCAAACGCGGCCGGCGCGGCTTTGCTCAAGCCGGTGCCCTCCCGCCAGTCGGTGTGGTCGATGTGGTGGAGCGCGATGTTGATGGCGATCTGTTCGTTCGACTGACCAAGGGTGACGATACCCCTACCCTGCGCTTGGCCCCCGACCGTAACGAAGCCGCCGGTGGCGCGCCGGGCCTCGGTGACCGACTACTCGTTCGTTTCGAAGCGCTCGAAAACGGCGAGATGGAAGCTCGGCTGATCAAGCGGCTGGGCTCTAGCGCGCACAAAATCCTGGGCGTGATCCGCAAGTCGCGGCGGGAAACCCGGGTGGAGCCGGTGGATCGTAAATCCAAGGAAAGCCTGCTGATCCCGGAGGCTCTGGCCGGCGATCTCCGAGACGGCGATCTGGTCTTGGCCCAAGTCGGCCTCTCCGAGCAGCGCTATGGCCCCAAGCACGGCAAGATCCTCGAAATCGTGGGCCGCGAGGACCAACCTCGCGCCGCCTCGCTGATCGCGATTCACTCGCACGGCATTCCCACCGGGTTCACTGCCGACGCTGAAACCGAAGCTGAGGCCGCCAAGCCCCCTACCCTCGCCGGGCGTGAAGACCTGCGCGACCTACCGCTAATCACTATCGACCCCGCCGATGCCCGCGACCACGACGACGCGGTCTTCGCCGAAGCTGATGCCGACGCCAACAACGAAGGCGGCTGGATCGTCTGGGTCGCCATTGCTGATGTGGCCGCCTATGTGCGCTCCGGCACCGCCCTGGACCGTGAGGCCCGCGAGAAGGCCAACAGCGTCTATTTCCCCGACCGGGTGGAACCCATGCTGCCCGAGCGGCTGTCCAACGGCCTCTGCTCCCTGCGCGAGGGCGAGGCCCGGGCCTGCATGGCTGTGCGGATGGTGTTTGACCGCTCGGGCCGCAAGAAGGGCCACAAGTTCGTGCGCGGCCTGATGCGCTCCGCCGCCAAGCTCTCCTACGAGCAGGCCCAGGCGGCGATTGATGGTCAGATGGACGAGACGACCGGACCGATCCTGAAAGCCATCCTAGAGCCTCTTTGGGCCGCCTACAGGTGCATGAAGATCGGACGTGACGTCCGCTCCCCCCTGGCCATCGAAAGCCTGGAGCGGCGCATCCTGATCAATGCCGCTGGCGAGGTCGCTTCGATCCAACCCCGCGCCAGCCTCGAGGCGCACAAACTCATCGAAGAAATGATGGTCCAGGCCAATGTCTGCGCCGCTGAAACCCTGGAAGCCAAGAAGACCCCGTTGATCTACCGCATCCACGACACACCCAGCCAAGAGAAGGTGCAGTCGCTCGCCGAGTTCCTGGCTACGCTGTCGATCGCTTGGTCCAAGGGTGAGGCCCCGCGCACCGAGCGGTTTAACGACCTGCTGAACAAGACCCGCGAGAGCCCGCACGCCGCGATTATCAATGAGGTCGTACTGCGCAGCCAGATGCAGGCCATCTATTCCAGCGAGAACATCGGCCACTTTGGCCTGAACCTCGCCAAATACGCCCACTTCACCTCGCCCATTCGCCGCTATGCCGACCTGATCGTCCATCGCGGCCTGATCCGCGCCTTGGGTCTGGGCGAAGATGGCATCACCGACCGCGACATCGCCCAACTGAAAGACACCGCAGAGCAGATTACCTTCGCTGAGCGCCGGGCCATGGCCGCGGAGCGCGACGCGACGGATCGCTATGTTGCCGCCTTCCTCGCCGACCGGGTGGGGGCAACATTCCCTGGCCGCATCACCGGTGTGACACGGTTTGGGCTGTTCGTGCGGCTAGAGGAGACAGGTGCCGACGGTCTGGTGCCGGTGTCCAAACTGGGCAATGAGTTCTTCGTCCATGATGATCGCCAGCATGCCCTGATTGGCGACCGTACAGGCGCGCGTTGGAACCTGGGCATGACCGTCGAGATCAAGCTGGTCGAGGCTACGCCGATTACCGGTGGCTTGCTGTTCGAAATGCTCAGCGAGCCTGCGGCGGCCGACCCCAATGCGCCTAAGCCCCGGCTGGGCGTGCGACGAAAGCCTGGGTTCATGGATTCAAAGCGCAAAGGCGGTCCCCCGAAGGGCGTTCGGACTGGAAAGCGACGCTGAACAGGCGCGACAACGCCTCCGGGAATTGCGTTGATAGCCAACCAGATCTTGGACTAGCCTCACCCTCAACAACGAAGAGGTCGGTCGAATATGTCAAAGCAAGGCCCATGGGATCCGGTCGACCTGCGCACTCGCAAACCGAGGATATCGGCCCGCCGCTGGCTGGTTTGGGTCGTATTGGTGACGGCCATGGTTACGGGTCTATGGTCGCTCTCAAGAGCTTTCCCGGGTTCGGTGAGCTCGACTGAAGACTGGATGTGGCTGGTTCGCGGCGTGGTTCTGATCATATTCCTTTCTGCGGCCATTCTCACACCGCAGCGCATAATGTGGGCACAGGGCGCACGTCACGCGGCGATTTGGGTCGGAATTGTGGGCGTGCTGATCATCGGCGTGACCTATCGCCCGGAGCTGTTGGGGATTGTTCAGCGGGTGCGCATGACCCTGTCGCCTTCCTATCCCGTCGCGACCAGGCCCCATGAACTGGTGGTCTCCCAGGATGGGGGCGGTAGCTTTCTGGTCATGGGCAAGGTCAACAATCAGTTGGTTCGGTTCGTGGTTGATACGGGAGCCAGTGAGACGGTGCTCAGTCCGGCGGACGCCAAGCGTATCGGGATCGACCTCGGCACCTTGCGATTTGACCAGCCCTCTGAAACCGCCAACGGTATTGGCTACAGCGCGATCTTCGTCGCTGACAAATTGGCGGTCGGCTCTATAGCTTTTGACGACATGCCGATAATGATCAATCAGGCTCCGATGTCGAACTCCCTGCTCGGCATGACCTTCCTCCGTCGCCTGGAGTCATTTCAGGTGAAGGGCGATAACCTGTATCTGAGATCGAAGAACTGAAGGGATTTAGGATGAGGATCCAACTCCAGGCCGAAACCAATCACAATGGGGATCCGACCCGCGCGTCACAGGGTTTTGGACGGGTAAGCCAGGAGCAAGTTCCACACTTCGATCCGGTCGATGAGATCGAAACCGCCTTTGCCCATTTCGAGGCACATGGGTTTGTTGTCTTGTCTCGCGCCCTAGGCTCCGACGAAGTGGCCTTCCTCAATGCCTTCTTCGACCGCACCCAGGCCGAGCGACCCCTAGCTTGGGGCCTGACGGACAAGCGCAAGCCGCACCACAGAAACCAAGGTCTGATCTATTCCCAACCCCTGCTCGATCATCCCGAGTTGGACCCCTTCACCCGCCACCATCGCTCCTATCACCTCGTCGCGAAATTGATGGGCGGTGAAGACAAGGTCCGGTTCTCAGAGTTCAATTTGCGGGAAACACCGGAAGGTGCTGGTCCAGGGTCCATGGCCTTCCACCACGACGCGGTTGTGGCCGACAGGTTGATCCGAAAGCCCTACAATC
>JANPNB010000267.1:0-24217 GCA_031427275.1 Alphaproteobacteria bacterium
GGGGGGGTTTGTCTACCGCGCCATCATGCCTGGGGGTAATTACCGGTGCGTTTAAAAGCTAAAAGGCCGCGGCGCTTGCGCGCCGCGGCCCCTGCGATTCCGGGTCGACGAACCGCTTATTGCGGCATCGCCGTCGCAATCTTGGTGAAGGTGCCGGAAATCTTGGTCGACAGCGTGTTCATCGCAGTGATGAGAACAACGGCGATCAGGGCGGCGATCAAACCATATTCAATGGCCGTGGCACCGGATTCGTCCTTCAGGAAGCGTGTGACAAACTTAGACATATTCATTCTCCTTGTTTAGCGAGCAGACTATTGAGGCCCCAAGCCGTTGTGGCCTGCTCACCTCGAATTCGCATGACCGTTTTCGCTCATCTCGTTTAATTTCGAGTAAACAAGGAAGTATTGATTCAAATTATTATATGGTTTACTTGAGTTTACTATTATCAATCGTTAACCATGTTGACAAGTTCGGCGCAGATTTGGGGGTTTTACCTAATGATTCTCGCGCGCGCGTGAGTCGCCTGAAATTTAGCCTTTATTGACCATTTTGGCTGAATCTCAGAATCGAAGAAAAATTGGATCCATCCCATGCGCCGTCGAATTTCGAGCCTCGCCGCCACCCTTTTGCTGAGTTTGGCTGCCTGGCCGAGCGTGGCCAGCGAGAGTCTCACGGTGGCGATTGACCAGAGTGCACCGCTATCGCTGCCGGCGGGAGCCCAGAAAGTGATGATCGGCAATCCGGCGATCGCCGACATCAATGTCTTGGATGCACGAACCGCGGTTCTGCTCGGGCGTTCGTTCGGCGCTACCAATGTCTTGGTCCTGGATGCGCGGGGTCGCACCCTGATGGAGCGCCAGGTCGTGGTCTCGTCTCCCGACGCCAATCGGATTTCGGTCTATCACAGCGATCCACTGGGTCTCTATGGACAGAAGGTCGAGAACTTCACCTGCTCGCCACGGTGTGAGCGTACCCCAATGCCAGGCGAACCTGAGATCGACTACAATCGTTATGGCGTCGGCTATGTTGCCTACAATGCTAAGGCTACAGACGCGAGAACCTCCGGTGGTTCAGCAAAACCTGGTCCTTAAACCTCCGATTCAGCAAGCTGGTGTATTCTCCCTCGACCAACTGGTTTCGAGGACGTCATGTCGCGACCCTGCTTTTCTGCATTGGCCGGTCTGAAACGCTTTGCGCAGGCTAAGCGTGGGGCGACCGCTGTTGAGTTTGCCATCATCGCCTTGCCGTTTTTGGTCCTGTTGTTTGGGATCATTGAACTGGGGATGGTGTTCCTGGTTTCCGTCACCCTACAGAACGGCACCGACAATGCTTCGCGCAAACTCAGAACCGGACAGTTCCAGACCAGCGGCGCGAATACCAAGGCCGACTTCAAAGCCTTAGTTTGCAACAATATGAGTTGGTTGCAGACGGCGTGCGCGTCCAATCTGACAGTGGATGTGCAAACCTTTGCGACCTTCAACAATCTGAGCGCCACAGGCCAGGTCAATCCGACGACCTTTAATCCCGCCGCCACATGTTGGTCGTCTGGCCGACCGGGCGATATCGTTCTGGTTCGAACCTTTTATCAGTGGGAAATCTTCACGCCGCTGCTCAATGCGGCCCTGGTGAACATGGGTGGCGGCACGGGCAAGCGCCTGATTAGCGCGGCCACCAGTTTCCGAAATGAGCCTTGGTCGTCACAATCGCCAGTGGGTGCTGCATGCTAAATCGGTTTGTCTCTGATCGTCGTGGTGCCGCTGCTGTCGAGTTCGCGTTCATCGCGCCCTTAATGATCCTGCTTTATTTCGGGATGGCGGAACTTACCCAGGGTATGATGGCTGATCGACGCGCAAGCCATGTCGCCTCAAGCATCGGTGACCTGGTCGCCCAAGACACCCAGGTCAATCAATCCGGCATTGATGACGTATTCAAGGTAGGTCAGGCCATCGTTGCGCCGTTTTCGACCGCCGCGTTGTCGATGCGGGTGACTAGCGTTAAGGCCGATGCTGGCGGCACGCCAAAGGTCTCCTGGAGCAAGGTCTCAGGTGGAGGCTATGCGGCCTTGTCTGGAACGGTCTCGGGGCTTCCTGTCGGACTGATCGCAGCTAACGAGAGCGTGATCATGGCCGAGACGACCTATGTCTACACCTCGGCCATCCAAAAGACGATGGCCAGTCCAATTACCTTCAAGCAGAAGTATTACCTCAAGCCGCGCAAGGGCTCTGAGGTTATCTGGTCAACCAGTTGAGCCCATCAACAGCTGTTTGGTATAGGTCTCAGCAACCAGACTAAAAGGCTGACCATCCAGCGTTTCTAGAACCGCGCGGAGATGAAAAATTTCCTCCGGTATGGCGGGTTTGATCGCGTTTGACCAATCGGTGGAAAGCGTGCGCCGCCTATAGTCCAGATCCCGCACTACGACCCCGAAAGGGGTTTGGGTTTCCAGCAATTGTCGGTTCATGGCCTTGGTCAACCGGCCTGGCCGATACCAGTTGTCGGCTCGCAACAACACGCAATCTCCCAAGACGAGCTCGACCCGGCGATGGGCAATTAACTCGGAGGGGCTGGCGGTCAGTATCGCTCGGTCCAGAGGGTCTAACCCGACCTGACCAGCGACTTTCCGAGCTGAAATCGTGACGCCAGGGGCCAATCCGTGGCGATCGCACCAAGTCTGTAGAGTGGCCGTGGCGCTGGGGTTAGCCATCAATTGGGCATGCAGCTGCGCGATCTGGGACTGCGCCTGCAGCCAAGACGGATTAGGCTTGGGATCGATAAGAGCGTCGTTCAAGCGACGACCGCCGCTGGGGTCTTTGGTTTCAGGAGCCACTCCGCGAGCAGGAACTGGACGGGGATCCAGAGTCCAATGAACTGCGGCGCGCGGAGAAGTCCGAATTCCAGTGCAAGCAGCCCAGCCGCGAAGGCGACGCCGGGAGCGGCGGCGCGAACGACCCGGTACCAACGCTCTCTCGAAGATATTCCCCCTATCAAACGACCGCCATCTCGCGATGAGACCAGAAAGAGTGCGATCAGGCAAAGAGACGTCAGGACTAGGTCCAGGCTATAGATTCGCCATCCCATGGCATTGAACCAAGCCCCGCTGATCAGACTTGAGGCAAAGGGCAGCAGGCAAACGGGGGCCATGAAGATCAAATTGACCACCGCCGTTAGCCAGTCGAACCGCGCGAGCTTGCGCATCATACTCATGTGCGACAGCCAAAGTACCGCGACCACAGCAAAGCTGACGGCAAATGCGATGAGATGATTGCCGATTTCGGCGAAGGCCTCTCGCGCATCTGCGGTCTGCGGCGGCTTGAGCTCCAGCGCCAATAGGGTGAGCACGATGGCGAACACTGCGTCGGTAAAGAACAGCATGCGGTGCAGCAGCCGTTCGTCGTCTGTCTCGTGTGTCTCGATCGGTACCATCGCGCAGGTCTCACCCTTGTATCGCGGCCCCTGGTAACGCCTAGGGTCAGTGCCTGTCGAGACACCACGATTGCCAACAGCCCCAGAAAGTCTGAACCTGCGCGGGAATGAGGCTTTGGGGATACGAATGAAATACGCCTACGCTGCTTTGGGACTTACCGCCCTGCTGACTGCTGGCCCCATGCTGGCCCAACCTGCCACGCCACGTGCCGCAACACCGGCGGATTTTGCACCAGAGATCGCCCGTTTTGCAGAGCAAGACGCCGTGGTTATGCCCCCCGCCTGTGGCTTCCTATTCGTCGGGTCATCCTCGATTCGGTTCTGGCGGGGCTTGGGAACCGACATGGCCCCTTATGCGGTGATCAATCGCGGGTTTGGCGGGGCCAAGATCAGTGATGTGAACTTCTACTTCGACAAGGTGGTGACGCCCTATCATCCGCGCGCCATTTTCTTTTATGCCGGGGAGAACGATCTCTGGGCGGGAGCCAAGGCCGAAGATGTTGTGACCGAGTTTCAGCGGTTTCTGGACCTGAAGACCCAGGCGCTTAAGGACACCCCCGTCTATTTCATTTCGTTGAAGCCCTCCAAACAACGTCTGGAGCAGTTTGGCCTGCAGAGTCAGGTGAACGCTGAGTTCAAAGCCCTGGCCCGTAAACGCACGGATCTGACCTATGTCGACGTGGTGCCGATCATGCGCGATCACGGGGTGCCCAAGGCTATATTCATTGGCGATGGACTGCACATGACCCCGGAGGGCTACGGCCTCTGGACCAAGGTTGTGCGCCCAGTGGTCGAGCGCAATGCTGGCAACAAGCAGGCGTGCCCCAAGCCTTAGCGCTTGGCAGGCGATGCTTTTGGGTTATCGTTGTTCACATGACCGCTCGACAGAGGCGGCTTGGAGGAACGACCCATGAAGTTCACCTGGTTCAACCTGATGCCGTGGCCCTACCTGCCGGACGATTTCCGGGAGACCAATCGCTCGGTCTGGGTGGATATTGATCAAAAGCTGTTCGATCCGGCCAAGAGCCATGCGGTCTACAACACCTATATGGACCTGCTGGAATACGCTGACACGCTGGGTTTCGACGGTGTCGGCGTCAATGAGCACCACCAGAACGGCTACGGCATCATGCCCAGCCCCAATATCATTGCCGCGGGCTTGGCACGCCGCACCAAGAACGCGGCCATCGTGGTGTTGGGCAACTCCATAGCGCTCTATAATCCCCCGGTCCGGGTGGCCGAAGAGTTCGCCATGCTCGACTGCATTTCGGGCGGCAGACTGGTGGCCGGGTTCCCGGTGGGCACCTCGATGGACACCAACTATTGCTACGGCCAGATCCCGTCTCTGACTCGGGAGAAATACAACGAAGCCCACGACCTGATCATCAAAGCCTGGACGACGCGCGAGCCCTTCGCCTTCAATGGTCGCTACAATAAGCTGCGCCACGTCAATATCTGGCCGCGCCCGATCCAGGATAAGCCGCACCCACCGGTGCACATCCCTGGCGGCGGCTCGGTGGAGACCTATGACTTCTGCATCGACAACACCTATTCCTATTCTTATCTCAGCTTCTCGGGCTATCTCCGCGCCCAAGCGCTGATGGACGGCTATTGGAAGCGGGTCGATGAGCGCGGGGTGGACAAGAGCCCCTATCGCGCAGGCTTTGCCCAAACCATCCTGGTGGCCGAGACCGACGAAGAGGCTGAGCGGCTCTATTCGGAGCATGTCAGTTATTTCTACAATCGCTGTCTGCACGTCTATCCGGGCTTTGCCGATGCGCCGGGCTACCGGACCATCAAGACCATCCAGACGGGCGCACTGTCGCAATATGCCCCGCCCACCGGCGGCTATACCCAGCTGACCTGGAAGGAGCTCACCGAGCAGGGCCACGTCATCGCCGGCTCACCGGAAACGGTGCGCCAGCGGATGGAAGAGCTGATCAAGGGTCTGAACGTCGGCAACATCTTCTGCCTGATGCACGTGGGCAATATGCCGGCCGACAAGTGCATGTATTCGACCAAGCTGTTCGCCGAGAAGGTGATGCCCAAGCTTAGGAACATGTTCCCTGATTGGGACGACGACAACCGCTTCTGGACCAGCCCGTTGGATAAGCGCGTCACCTCCGGCAGCTTGCCCAAAGAAGCGCCCACCAGCGCCGAACTGGCTAAGACCTATGGCGAGAAGGTCTGATCATGGAACTGAAAACCGTCCAAACTCACCATGTCCCGGTCCGCTATTTCGAGGGTGGCACCGGGCCTGATCTGGTCTTCCTGCACGGCGCTGGTGGCGTCACCGCCGAAGACCCTTTCCTCAACGCGCTGGCCGCTAAGTATCACGTCTATGCGCCTCTGGTGCCCGGCTACGGCGATAGCGAAGAGTGCGCTGAGGTCCGCGACATGCTGGACTTCACCCAGCACACCTGGGACGTGGTCGAAGCCCTTGGCCTGAAAGATCCGATCCTGGTGGGTCACTCCATGGGCGGGATGATCGCCGCCGAGATGGCCGCTAGCCAGCCCAATGACCTCTCGCGGCTGGCGCTGATCTGTCCAGCGGGCATGTGGAACGATGATCACCCGATCGCCGATCTGTTCTCCCTGCTGCCCTTCGAGATGCCCGCCTATCTGTTCCATGATGCTGTGGCGGGGGCGGCGATCCTGACGGCAGGGCGCAACACCTCTGATCCCAACTTCCTGCAAACCTATCTGGTGACCAATGCGCGCCAGCTGGGCATGGCTGGGCGTTTGCTGTTCCCGATCCCGGAGCGCGGATTGGTTCAGCGGATGTACCGGATCAAGGCCAAGACCGTCGTGGTCTGGGGTGACAGCGACAAACTAATCCCGCCCTTCTATGCCCACGGTTTCAAGAAGGGCATTGCCGGGGCTGAGTTGGTTTCTATCCCTGAGGCTGGCCACATGGTGACTGTGGAAAAAACCGCTCAAGTGGTCGAGGCGATTAGCCGGTTGGGTTAGGGCAAGCAGATGGGGTAAGCAGGCGAAATGCGCTTACCCCCTTGCCGTCTCTATCTGATCACGCCGCCCCAGATCGACGATCTGGCTGCGTTCGGACACCTGTTGGCGCAGGCGCTCGATGCTGGGGATGTTGCCGCTTTGCAGATCCGGCTGAAGGACGCCTCCGACGAGATCATCTCTGCGGCGGTTGAGGTTTTGGCACCCATCGCCCGGTCGCGGGGCGTGGCGGTGATCCTCAATGATCGGCCCGATCTGGCGGCTCAACTGGGTTGCGACGGGGTCCATCTGGGCCAGTCCGACATGCCGCTGAAAGAAGCCCGGGCCCTCATGGGCAAGTCGGCCATGATCGGTGTCACCTGTCATGACAGCCGCCACTTGGCCATGGAGGCCGCTGAGGGCGGGGCCGACTATGTGGCCTTTGGAGCTTTCTTTCCCACCGCCACTAAGGACGTTTTGACCCGGGCTGATCCTGAGATCCTCAACATCTGGCAGGAGATGATGGAGATCCCCTGCGTGGCCATCGGCGGGATTACAGCGGAGAACGCGCAAGGCTTAGCGGCGGCGGGCGCGGACTTCCTGGCGGTGTCGGCGGGAGTGTGGGCGCATCCGCAGGGACCAGAGGCGGCGGTCAAGGCGCTCAATGCCGCGATAGAACTGGGAGTCGCGGAAAGGCCCGCCTTGCCTTAGGGCCTTGGTCCCACTAGGTTCCGCCGCCTCATGTCGACCCAATCCGCACTGCTCAAAGTCATGTCCGATGCTGCTCGTAAGGCGGCGCGCGGACTCAATCGCGACTTCGGTGAATTGGGGGAACTGCAGGTCTCACGCAAGGGCGCGGCGGATTTCGTGTCGGCGGCGGACCTCAAGGCTGAGCAGACCATCTTTGAGATGCTGCAAAAGGCTCGCCCCGGCTACAACTTCCACGGCGAAGAGCGCGGCCTGATCGAGGGTACCGACAAGACCCACACCTGGATTGTCGACCCCTTGGACGGCACCACCAATTTCCTGCACGCCATCCCGCACTTTGCCATCAATATCGCCCTGCAGCGCGAAGGCGCGATTGTGGCGGCGGTGACCTATAATCCGGTGACCAACGAGCTCTATTGGGCCGAGAAGGGCAAGGGTGCCTTCGTCAATGACAAGCGCCTGCGGGTCGCGGCACGCACGCGGATGGACGAGGCGGTGCTGGCCACAGGCATACCGTTCCTGGGTCACGGTCAACATGCGCGGTTCCTGAAGGAACTGCATCAAATCAGCCAACGCGTGGCCGGCGTGCGTCGGTTCGGGTCGGCCGCGCTTGATCTGGCCTTCGTCGCAGCTGGGCGTTTCGATGGGTACTGGGAGCGCGATCTCTCGCCCTGGGACTTGGCGGCGGGCCTATTGTTGGTCACCGAGGCTGGTGGCAAGGTCACCACCGCTGAGGGCGGCGAAGACGTCTTGGCGCAGGGCAGCATCTGCGCGGCCAATCTCGATCTGCACGGCTCTATTCTGGAAAAGCTCAAAGCTGCGGCTTGACGAGACTGTCATAGAGAGCGGCTAAATCCCGCCCATGACCCTTAATCGTCGAACTTTAGCCATCGCCGGGCTGGCCACCCCTCTTTTGGCTCATGAGGCCATTGCCTTGCCCAGACGCGGTATCGCCAAACGCCCGATTATTATTGCCCACCGCGGGGCGAGCGGACTGCGGCCGGAACACACCGTCAGCGCCTATCGCTTGGCCGTGGACCAAGGGGCTGACTTCATCGAGCCGGATCTGGTGCTGACCAAGGATGGCATCATGGTCGTGCGCCACGAAAACGAGATCGGTGGCACGACGGATATCGCAGGTCGCGCTGAGTTTACCGCCCGCAAGACGACCAAGATCGTTGACGGCGAGAGCATTGAGGGCTGGTTCACCGAAGACTTTACCTTGGCAGAGTTGAAGACCCTTCGTGCCCGCGAGCGCTTGCCCCAGTTGCGGCCCACCAGTGCGGCCTTCGACGGGACTGACCCTATCCCCACCTTTGAAGAGGTGGTGGCTCTGGCCAAGTCGGAGTCCAAACGGGTCGGGCGAATCATCGGCGTGTATCCGGAGATGAAGCATCCCAGCTATTTCGCCGGTTTGGGTATGACCTTTGAAGGTCGCCTCGCCGACGCACTCAAGACGTATGGTCTAAACTCGGCCAGCGCGGCGGTCTTCGTGCAGTGTTTCGAAGTCGCGCCGCTCAAGACGATCCGTGCGCTCACCAAAGCGCCGTTGGTCCAACTGGTCTCCGCTGAAGGCGGGCCAGCCGATCGCGCCAAGGTTTCCTATAGCGACATGGTTTCCGCCTCGGGCCTAAAGGCAGTGGCCACCTATGCCAATGGCGTTGGGCCAGATTGGAAAATGGTCGTGCCGGTGGTTGATGGCGGTCTCGGAGCCCCGACCGCTCTGGTGACCAACGCCCATGCGGCGGGTTTGCAGGTGCACCCCTATACCGTGCGCGCAGAGAACTATTTCCTGCCGCCTAAGCTTTGGATCGGCAACGATTCAGCGGCCCACGGCCAAGTGGGCGCGGTCCTTGCTGCCCTCTTTGCCGCGGGGGTGGACGGCTTATTCAGTGACTTCCCAGGCTTGGCGTCTGCGGCGCGGCAACAGCTCTAAGTTGCTCTCCCGCTGGGGGAGCTGTCAGGCGGCATCGCTGCCTGACTGAGGGGGCCGACCGCGTAAGCGGGCGGACGACAGTCTATACAGAGGCAGCATCCGGGCTAAAGCCCGGCCCCTTGCGGCGCTGCGCGCCACCTTCCCCAGAGGGGAAGGAATTGGGGAAGGAATCTAAGCCGCGACATCCCCAAACTGTAGCGACGCCAGCCGCGCATAGAGCCCGCCACGGGCCGACAGCTCGGTGTGGGTGCCCTGCTCAACCACTTGGCCGGCGTCCATCACCACAATACGGTCGGCCTTGAGCACGGTGGCCAGGCGGTGGGCGATGACCAGAGTGGTGTGGCCGATCATGGCTTCGTCCAGGGCCTTTTGCACCAGCCGCTCATTCTCGGCATCGAGCGCGCTGGTGGCTTCGTCCAGCAACAGAATTGGCGCGCCGCGCACCAGCGCTCTGGCGATGGCCAAACGTTGGCGTTGACCACCTGAGAGGCTGCGGGCCCGTTCGCCGAGCACCGTGTCGAATCCCTGCGGCAGGGCGTCTAGGAACGTGTCGGCCTGGGCGGCAATAGCGGCGGCCCGCACGGCGTCGAGATCGGCATCGGTGCGGCCAAAGCGGATATTGTCGGTGGCCGAACCGGAGAACAGTGGGCTGTCCTGGGCCACCAAGGCCATCCGCGCGCGAACCTCTGCTGGATCGGCATTGCGCAGATCCACCCCGTCGATGCTGATATGGCCAGCGTCTGGGTCGTAGAAGCGTAGAAGCAACCGAAAGACCGTGCTCTTGCCCGCGCCGGAGGGACCGACCAGGGCCACGCGCTCGCCGGGCGCGACCTTCAGGTCAAAGCCCCGCAAGGCCGGCATGTCGGGTCGGCCTGGATAGGCGAAGGTGACCTCCGAGAAATTGATCGCGCCGGTCGCCGGTTTCGGAAGCGGCGTGGGGTTCGCCGGTGCCGCGATGGTCGGCTGGGCAGCCAACAGTTCAGAGACGCGCTCCATGGCACCGGCGGCCTTCTGAACGTCACCCCAGGTCTCACCCAGGCCCCGACCGCGGCGGCGGCCATCACGGAAAGGAAGGCGAACTGGAAGAGTGCCCCCCAGGAGAGATCGCCGCGCATCCCGGCATGCACCCCTAACCAGAAGATCCCGACGATGCCGCCGAACACGAGTGCGATGACTGCGGCCGTCATGGTGGCGCGCGCTGTCATGCGCCGCAGAGATGTGCGGAAACTGGCTTCCACGGCGTCGCCGAACCTCTTTGCACCTGCCGCCTCGCCGCCAAAGGCTTGCACAGTTTCCAGGGCATCGAGGGTTTCACCAGCGTGACCAACGGCCCCGGCGAACTGGTCTTGAGTGGAAGCGGTTAGTTTGCGGACCCGGCGACCGAACAGCAGCAGCGGCGCAATCACCAGAGGGAAGATCAGGACCACCAAGCCGGTCAGCTTGGGACTGACAATCACGAGCAGGATCAATGCCCCGATCAGCGTCAGGATGTTCCGCAGGGCCATGGAGACCGAGGTGGCCAGCAGGGTCTCGACAATCTGGATGTCAGTGGTCAGACGCGAGAGCACCTCGCCGGTCTTGGTGGTCAAGAAGAAGGTCTGATCCAGCGTCAGAATATGGGCATAAGCGGTCTTGCGCAGATCGGCGACAATCCGCTCGCCCAGCTTGGTGACGAAGAAATAGCGCAGAGCCGAAGACAGGGCCAAGGCAACGGCCACTGCCCCCAGCATCCAGAACCAGGGATCGACTGAGGCCGCGTCGAGCTTGGCACCGGTCAGATGGTCGACCAGCAAGCGAATGGCACCTGAAAGACCCAAGGTCGCCGCTGTCGAGGTGATCAGAAATACACCTGCCAGGGTGGCATCGAGCTTGTGAGCAGCTACGAAGGGCAGCAGTCTGCCCAGCGCCCCGAAGTTGCGGCTCTTGTCGCGGCGCGCCGCGCCTTCGGAGATTTCCTTGGCCAGGGCTGCACCAATACTCGGTCTACCGTCCACTGGCGGCGGAGCCGCTGAGTCACTCATAGAATACGCGCCCTTGCTCTGGCCCCGCCCTTTGCTGTATAGGCGGCGCTCCTTTTCGCGGAACCCTCAGGGCCACGCGGTGCCGCTCCTTTACGTCGGAAGACTTCGAGATGAAACAAGACACCCATCCCGACTATCATTTCATCACCGTGGTGATGACCGACGGCACCAGCTATCAGACCCGCTCGACCTATCAGAAGGCTGGCGCGACGCTGAACCTGGACATTGATCCGAAGACCCACCCGGCCTGGACCGGCGGCAACCAGCACCTGCTGGACCGGGGCGGTCGCGTTTCGCGCTTCAACGCCAAGTTCGGTGCCTTTACCCGCAAGTAGGCGCTGGCCCTTGCGGCCAGACCGGATTACCCAAAACGCCGCAGGCGACTGCGGCGTTTTTGCTTTGAGCATGTTCCGATAAGTGGGAACCGGTTATCGGACTGAACAGGCTCAAACTTTTTGAGTTAGAGCCCCTTTTGTCCCTTTAGAAGGTTCCGTCTAGAGGGAAAGGGCTCTTGCCCGGAGACTTCGAATGATCGCCTATTCAACTGTTGGCGTGAACGACATGGACCGCGCGGTGGCCTTCTATGACGCCGTGTTTGCCTCTTTGGGCGCGGTGCGGAACACCACCAGCCCCACCTGGACAGGGTATGCGCGAGCGGGTGATCGTGGCGCGTTCTTTTTGACCAAACCCTTTGACCGGGCGCAGGCCACGGGCGGAAACGGTGCCATGCTGGCATTCTTAGCCGAAGACCGCGCAGCGATTGATGCCTTCCATGCCCAGGCCCTGGCGCAGGGCGGCACCTGCCAAGGACCGCCCGGCGTGCGTGAGGGCATGAACCCGGTTTTCTATGCAGCCTATGTGCGCGACCCGGACGGCAATAAGCTCTGCGCCTTCGTCCGGAAATAGAGTTTAGCCGCCGAAGGCCGAGCGGAGACGGTTAAGCTGCGCAGCCACAGCGTTTGGGGCCTCTTCCTGCGGCGCTTCCACATACATACGACGATCAAGATGGCGCACGCGCTCGTAGAGTCGCTCGGAACGTTCCAGCAGCGTGGTCAGGCCGTTGGGCAGGTCTTCTGGTGACGTCCCAGCGCGGGGCACAGCCTCGCCGCCAAGTCGGTAGCGTTCATCGCACGCGCTCTCGGCGGGCATATCGCCCTCCCGCACGGCGCGCTGGACCAGCAGCCATGAGGCAACCTGCATCAGGCGCGTGGTCAGACGCATGCTCTCGGCCGCATAAGCAAGCGCGGTGGCGCGTGACAGCTGTTTGGATTCTTGGCGGCCTGATCCATCAAGATAGGCGGCGGTTTCTTCGACCATATCCATACCTTCCTGGAAGGTGCGGTCAAACAGCTCAGAACGCGTGAAGTCGGCGACGACGGCGGCCCGGCGGGAGGTCAGCGTCTCAATCATTCCAATAGTCCCCGAAATCATCCGCGCACAGGCGTACTCTCAAGGAAGGTTGTGTTGCAACCGTCGTGCCAAGGTTCGACTCTAGCTTGTCGCCTTCCCAAACAGTGCGTCGGCGGCAGCGCGGCTGGCGTTTTTGCGGTCGAGCTGCGCCTGACAGCGGTCGATCTCGGCCTGAAGCAGCTCAATGCGTTCGGCAAGTTCGGCTTGCCCATAGAGCTCCAAATCCTCTTTGATCACTTCTGCCAATCGCTGTCCCCGGCCGATGCGGGCGTTGACGGGTTCGTCCATGGCTAAGGCTTCCCTTTCGTGGCGATATGGTTTCGCCTATCTCACTCCCACAGATGATAACAGGCAAGCCCAGGAGAGCCGACCCATGAGCGACGAGATGATGAGAGCCATTGCTATCGAGGGTGGACGCGGCGGGGCTGAGGCGTTGAAGTTGGTGCAGATCGCCCGGCCGGCACCGGGTCCTGGCCAAATTATGATCAAGGTTGAGGCGGCCGGAATCAATCGTCCGGACATCGCCCAACGGATGGGTTTCTATCCGCCACCTCCCGGCGCGCCGGAGACGATGGGTTTGGAAGTGGCCGGCGAGGTTGTCTTCGCCGCAGGTCGTTGGAGATTGGGCGACCGGGTCACGGCCCTGTTGGGCGGCGGCGGCTATGCTGAATATGCGGTGGCTGATGCCCGCCACGCTCTGCCTATGCCGATGGGAATGAGCGCCATAGAAGCGGCTGCCTTGCCCGAAACCGTGTTCACGGTCTTTGCCAATGTGTTTGAACATGGCGGCTTGAAGGCTGGCGAAACCTTGCTGGTTCACGGCGCGACCTCCGGCATCGGCACCACGGCGATCCAGATGGCCAAGGCCGCTGGTGCCAAGGTGATCGCCACCGCCCGGGGAGCCGACAAAGCGGCGCAAGCGCTGAGATTGGGCGCAGACATTGCTGTCGACGTGACCACCCAAGATTTTGCAGAGGTCGCTAAGGCCAACGGCGGGGTCGATGTGGTGCTCGACATGGTCGGCGGCGACTATGTCCTGAAAGATCTTGATGCGCTGAAAACTGGCGGGCGGATCGTATTCATTGCGGCCCAGGCTGGCGGCGATGCGAACTTTCCGATCTTCCGCCTGATGCAGAAGCGAGCGGTGATCACCGGCTCTACCCTGCGGCCCCGCGATGCTGATGAAAAGGCGCGGCTAACCGCTGCCGTTGAAGCCATGGTCTGGCCCTGGATTGCCGCAGGCAAGCTCAGGCCGATGATCGACAAGACCTTCCCGTTAGATCAAGCGGGCGCGGCCCATGCATGGCTGGAGGGCGGAACGCATCTGGGCAAGATTGTGCTGACGATTTAGCTCTTCTCACCCGCCTCGAAGGCTGCGCGGCGTTCTTCCATCATCCGCATCCGTTCGGCGCGCATCTCAGGATCCCACGCATTTCGCGGGCCGGTGAACATGCCGCCGTCGACCAGCATATGCACGCCGGTGACAAAGGCGCTCTCGTCACTGGCGAAGAACAGCGCGGCATTGGCGATGTCGATGGGTAGACCTGGCTTGGCGATCGGCTGCGCCTCGGGCGCTGTCTGCGCCATGGTTTGCTTGATGATGGTCGCCAAACCCGCAGGCATGGTCTCAGTTGGCGTAAATATGTTGGTCAAAATCAAGCCAGGGCAAATGGCGTTCACCCTAATCCCATCACGGGCCAACTCGGCGGCCGCCACGCGCGTTAGATGGATCACGCCGGCCTTGGCCACCGAATAGGCGATGGGCCCGGCTCCGGCCTGCATCCCGGCAATTGAGGCCGTATTAACGATCGCCCCGCCGCCTCGCGCCTTCATGTGGGGCAGGGCGTAGCGCATGCCCAGCGCCACCGATCGCAGAAGCAGGGTCTGGCTGAGATCCCAGGCGTCACCCGTCATGTCTTCCAGGCGGTTGGGCGACCCCCCGGCTCCGGCATTGTTGAATAGGATATCGAGCCCCCCGAACCGCGCGACGGCAGCGGCCATTAGGGCTTCGATCTGGGTTTCATCTTTTACGTCGCAGGCGTGATAAGCGACCCCGCCGTCATGGCGGGCGGCCAGCGCGGCTCCGGCTGCATCATCGATATCCCCAACCATGACCAGAGCGCCCTCGGCAACGAAGAGATCAACGGTCGCGAGGCCAATACCCGAACAACCCCCGGTGATGACGGCGATCTTGCCCTTGAGACGGTCCATGGCTGTTCCCCTTTACGCGAAGAGGTCCGACATGCCCGATTATCGGAAACCTGGATAGCGTCAGGAGGCGAGATTTGAGCGGAGGTGATTCATGCGCGCCTCAAACCTGTGACATTCCTGCACAGTTTCCGCCCAAGCATTACGTGGCTGTGACGAGAACCCTTGACGTGGAGGCAAGGCCAGCACATCCTTCCGAACAATAATATTAGTCAAATCCGGTCAACGAGCCGGGCAAGGGGAGGCACAGGATGCGTCATAGAGTTCAACTCTTGGCGACCACGGCATTGGTCGCTACAATCTTCGCGGGTACGGCGCACGCGCAAGGTTCAAATTCAAACACCATCGAAGAGCTAGTGATCACCGCTGAAAAGCGTGAACAGAGCCTCCAGGATGTTCCAGTCGCGGTGACCGCCTTCACCTCTGAAAAGCGCGACCTGATCGGCGTTAACACCATCGCCGACATGACCAACTTCACGCCTGGCCTGTCCTATTCCACCCAGCTGGACCGCACCACGCTACGCGGCGTCGGTCGGAACACCAACGTCCACGCCGCTGACGGTTCCGTCGCGATCTACAATGACGGTATCTACACCTCCTCGACCGTGCTGGCCGGCTCCAAGGGCCCGATCTTCACCGACCGGGTCGAAGTTCTGCGCGGTCCGCAAGGCACGCTCTACGGCCGCAACTCCATCGGCGGGGCGATCAATATCCTCTCCAAGCGCCCGACAGAAGATCCCTATGCCGAGGTGCGCGCCACCTATGCCAACTATAACCGTAGCCTGCTGGAATTTGCCGTGTCGGGTCCAACACCGATCCCCGGCGTTCAGTATCGCATCGCTGGTAACTGGGAAAAGCAGACCGATGGCTGGATCGAAAATATCCTGCCCGGCGTGCCAGATGAAGGCAATATCGTCGATACTAAGGTCCTCGAAGGGCAGCTGCAGTTTAAGTTCAATGACAATTTCGAAGGTTGGTTCACCCTAACGGGCATCAATTGGGACAATGGCGGAGGCGGCCCCGGCTCACGTGGAACCTGGGCACCTTCCCCATATGCGACCTATTATTCAGCCAATGCTGCCCTCGTGGCTAACCCAGGCTATGCCTGTCGGCCTGGGGCGCCGGTGACTGCGGTGGTCAATGCCAATCCCCTGGGTTGCGTGAACCCGGCGATCAACAATCCGCGCAAGATTGCCAACGCTGTTCCTTATAAGGTCGCCCTGCGTGACTCCTTCGTTTTCGCCAGTGAGTGGGTCTATCACCTCGATACGATGGACCTGAAGTATCTGGCTGGTGGCACCAAGTACCACTACTATCTCACAGGTCCGACACCGGCTGACGCCATCGCACCAGTCACTTCCTTTACGCTGACGGCACCGATCGCTGGAACCGTGGTTGCCGGAGTTCCGATCAATCCACGCTACGGCTTCGACTATCAAGAAGACGAGCGTTGGTTCAGCCACGAGCTCAACCTGTCGTCCAGTGGCGATGGCGCGCTGCAGTGGCTGTTGGGCCTCTATACTTTCCATGAGACCTATAATCAGCCTGTCTTCACGACGATGTTCGATCAGGCTCAGGTAGCCGGGCCTTACCTTTCGGCTGGCGCGCTTTGCAATCTTACCGGTGGCGCATGTGCGCCCAACTCCTCGCGCCGCATCTATGACAACCGGCCACACCTCGACATCAAGTCAGATGCCATTTTCGGTCAGTTGGACTGGAAAATGACCGAGACGTGGAAGGGTACGTTCGGTCTGCGCTATTCCGAAGACCACAAGTACGGTTATGAGAGCGTGCGCCTTGGCTGCTTCGGCCCTGCGGCCTGCGCCGGTAATTTCGGCATTATTGACCTGACCCAACCTAATGCAGGCGTTGTTGCCAACCCAGCGGCGTCGGCTCTGAAAAAAGGCGTGGTCAGTGTTAACAGCTACGATCCCGCCACCGGGGCCGCCACTCGGAAATATGACTATACTTGGTCAGCCGTAACCGGCACTTTGGGCCTCCAGTGGGAACCCGACGCCGACACTAACGCCTATGCTCGCTACAGCCGCGGCTATAAGGGCGGCGGTTTCCGAATCGGCATTGATACCTCGCTCGGCTTGGAACCCACAACTGATGCCGAGCATGTCGATGCCTTCGAAATCGGCTTCAAAAAGACTTTCCCGGACCTGAACCTGCAGACCAATATAGCGCTGTTCTACTACAACTATAAGGACGCTCAGGTGCCGCTGAACGTCGCCCAGACTTCGGGCGGACTCGGCCAGTCCAACGCGATCTTCTACAATATCCCCGAAGCAATCAGCCAAGGGTTCGAGCTGGAGACCATCTGGCAGCCCATCGATAACCTGCAGATTCTGTTCAACTACTCCTACAATGATGCTCACATCGGCGAGTCCCTCGGCACCATTGACCCGGCCGACCCCGCTGCGCTGGATCCCCAAGCTCGACCTGTGATTTCCGCGGCGGCTTGCTTCGCGCCAGACTATGGCCAGGTTGCCGGTGGCGCGCGCACCACGCGTTGCGCGGCGGACGTGTTCACCAGCCCCTATCCGACGGTCAATGCGGCGGGGGTGACAACGGGTGTTTCCCTTAACCCCAGCGTCGATGGTGGTTACCAGCGCGGTCAAAATCTCAGCGGCAACCAACTTCCCAATGCCGCGAAGAACAAGATCGCGCTCAACGTCAACTATTCCTGGCAGTTGGAGAACAGCCGCCTGATTGGTTCGATCAGCTATCTGTGGCGTGATGAGACCTATGGCAGCATCTTCAACCGTAGTTACACCAAGTCGCCGTCTTGGGATCAGATCGACGCTCGCGTCGCCTGGAAGCCGGACGGCGACAAGTTGACTGTGATCGTCTGGGGCAAGAACCTTGCCGACACGCTCGGCTACGAAGGCGGTGCAGGTGCGGGTCGTAAGGCCGGCAACAGCCCGGTGCTTGGCCAACCGACCCAGCGCTCCGTTGAGGGTTTCGTAACGGCCTATCCGTTGACACCACCTCGGACCTACGGGATCGAGCTGCAGTACAAGTTCTACTAGGCGCTAACCTAGCGGAAGGTGTGGCGCCGAAGTATCAGCGCTGTTTAAAGGTGCGACTTTTGCATACCTCCAGCATATCCTGGAAGGGCGTGACGGACCCCCGTCGCGCCCTTTCTTTTTGCCGAAATTGATCAATTAAAACAGTCCCCAAAATGAGTATCGCTTAGGCTCAGGCTCGCGGTCTTGAGCTTCTGGCCTCCACAATCCCTCAAAATTCCCCGGATTGACGGATTCGGCGCAATGCAGCAGGAACCCCGCTTAACGCGGAATAGCGTCATTCCTTGAGGCTATGGGAGGTTTTTGTAGCATGCGTAAGACCACACTTCTTGCAACCAGTGCTTTGGTTGCCTCAATCCTGGCGGGCGTCGCGCACGCTCAAGGCTCCAGTGTCACTGAAATCGAAGAGCTGGTGGTGACCGCTGAAAAGCGCGAACAGTCTCTGCAGGACGTGCCCGTCGCCATCTCGGCCTTTACTTCTGAAACTCGGGATTTGGTCGGCATCACGTCCGTCCAAGATATGACCAACTTCACCCCGGGCCTGACCTATAACAATTCTGGTGACCGGATCAGCCTGCGCGGCATTGGTCGCGTGACCAACGTGCAAGCCGCCGACGGTGCCGTGGCCATCTATTCGGACGGCGTGTTCACCTCCTCAACTTTCGAAGCTTCGAAAGCTCCGCTGTTCATCGACCGCGTCGAAGTGCTGCGCGGCCCGCAGGGCACGCTTTACGGTCGTAACTCCATTGGCGGTGCGATCAATGTTCTCTCAAAGCGTCCCACCAACGATCTCAGCGCAGAAGTGCGCGGCACGGTCGGCAATTACGGCTACACCCTGTTGCAGGCGACTGTTTCGGGTCCACTCTCCGACAGTCTGCGTTACCGGGTCAACGGCCAGTGGGAAAAGCAGAATGAAGGCTGGTATCAAAACACCGTCAAGGGTGTGGGCGACGCCGGCAACCTGATCGATCAAGTATATTTTGAAGGCCAGTTGGAAGCCGACTTCGGCGACAATGCCGAGGGTTGGGTCAAGCTTTCGCACTTTGGTTGGAACAATGACGGTGGCGGCCTCGGCGGCCTAGCCAGCTACACACCGTTCGCCTATAACACCACTCAGGAAAACGACACCAACTTCTATCTCAACCAAGGGTTTGGCTGTTCGGGGCTGGTCACCGGTGTGGTCAACAACTCTTCGACCGGTTGTACCAATCCTGCGATCAATGATCCTCGTAAATTCGCCAACGATACCAAGACAAATATCAGTCTGAATGCGACCTTCGTCTTGGCGGGAGAGTTTACATACCATCTCGATGGTATGGACTTAAAGTATATCGGTGGTGCAACCAACTACCACTACACCCTCTCCACTGACAACGATGGCGGACCAGTCGGCGCGTACACGATCCCGGCGACCGGTACCGGTACCTGTTCGGCTCTATTCCTGTCCCTGGGTGTCTGCACACCTCTGCGCGTTTTCCCGCAAGCTGTGACCAACTATCAAGAGAACAAGCATTGGTTCAGCCACGAGCTGAATCTGGCTTCCACCGGAGATGGTGCGGTTCAGTGGTTGGCTGGGGCCTACTACTATAAAGAAGGCTATAAGCAGCCCGTTACGGTGCAGTTGCCGAACCAGCCGCAATTCGTGGCGCCAGTCTCTGTCTTTGGCGGCAATGCAGCCGCAAACCCGGGCCGCTATTGGTATGATACCCGTCCGCAATTCGAGGACGAATCCTACGCCTTCTTCGGTCAGGTCGACTGGCAGTTCACCGAAACCATGAAGCTGACCGCCGGTCTGCGCTACTCCAAGGACCACAAGTATGGTCAGGAAGAGGCGCGTTTGATCTGCTTTGGCCTGATCGGTTGCGGCACACCTCCTACCCAGCTGGGATCGTTCACCCCGGCCGTCGACATCACGGCGGTGGCTGTGGGCTCTGGTAAGGACGCTAGCGGCAAGCTGCTGCCGGGCGTCAGCAAGGCGACCATTTTCGACCCCGTGACCGGTCTGGCCAAGCGTGAACTCGACGCGGAATGGGATGCAACCACGGGCACGATCGGCCTGGACTGGCAGCCCGACGGCGACACCCTGGTGTTTGCCAAGTATAGCCGTGGCTACAAGGCCGGTGGCTTCAACTCGGGCATCGTCGCCCCGGTGGTCACCAACCCCTTCACCGACTCTGAGAGCAATAACGCGTTTGAACTCGGTCTGAAGAAGAGCTTTGGCCGGACCTTCCAAGCCAACCTGTCTGCCTATTACTACGACTATGCCAACTTCCAGGCCCCGGTGACCATCGTGCCAGCCGGTGGTGGAACGTCAGTCACGTCGACGGTGTTCTACAATGTGCCAAAGGCGATCTCGAAGGGCTTCGAAGCCGAGTTGACTTGGGCGCCTATCGACAACCTGCGCTTCTTGGGGACTTACGCCTACAACGACGCCTCTATTGACGAAGCGACCGGCCTAATCGACCCGACCGATCCCACAGCCTCTGGTCCAGAAGCTCGTAAGTTCGGCGCACCTAGTGCTTCGATCGATACCTATACCGGTCGGCCCCAGCAGGGCCAGGACCTGGGCGGCAACTCGTTGCCACAGGCCCCGAAAAACAAGGTTGCGGTCAACGCGCTCTATACTTGGGACTTCACGCCTGGCAGCCTGACCGGCTCGATCAGCTACATCTGGCGTGACGAGATGTACGGCACGATCTTCAGCCGCTCCTACAACAAGACCCCGTCATGGGATCAGGTTGACCTGCGCTTCACCTATAAGGACGCTCAGGACCGGTTCACGATCATCGCCTACGGCAAGAACATCCTGGATGATCTCGGCTACTACGAAGGCGCGACCTCAAGCCGTCGCGTTGGTCGTCTTATCTCCGGCGTTCCCGTGGTGCAGGGTATTGCCACCACCTACCCGCTGACCCCGCCGCGCACCTACGGTGTGGAATTCCAATACCGCTTCTAAGCCAGACTTGATCTAGCTCCTAAGGGCGCGTCGGTTTCCGGCGCGCCCTTTTGCTTGGGCGGCTGGCAAGTCTATCTAATCTGTAAGATCAAACCCGTTGACGCAAATCGGCCACTACCGCAGGTTCATCCTCAAGCGTCGCTGAACAGCCGCAGGGGAGATTGGGTTTCATGGTCGCAGTTGCGAGCCCGGATGGGGAGCGTCCGCCGCTACGTCTCAGCACCCGTTTGGCCTATGGCGTGGGGGCTATGGCCAATGCCGTGAAGGCGCGGGGGCTGACTGTCTTCTTGATGATCTTCTACAATCAGGTGGTCGGCCTGCCGCCCGAGACCGTGGCGGCCATTTTGATGGGCGCCTTGGTCTTTGATGCAATCATCGACCCGTTGGTCGGGCAAGTGTCGGACAATTTTCGGTCGAAGTTAGGTCGCCGTCATCCGTTCATGTATGCCGCCGCATTGCCGGTGGCGGCGGCCTACTTCCTGCTCTGGAACCCACCGATGGACTGGGACCACGGGGCCATTGCGGGTTACCTCATTGCCTGCCTACTGACTGTTCGTTTGTTCGACACCTTCTTTGAGCTGCCGCACAGCGCCTTGGCCCCTGAGCTGGCGAAAGACTACATCGACCGCACAAATCTGCTGGCCTTGCGCGCCTTTTTTGGTGTGGTCGGCGGCCTAGGCATGACGCTGATGGCCTACCAAGTCTTCCTGAAGGAAAACCCTGATGGCACCGGAGGCGTGCTCTCGCGTGACGGCTATCTCGGTTATTCGATCTGCGCAGCAGCGGTGATTTTCACGGCTATCCTAGTCTCCACGCGGGGCACCCAGGATCAGGTGCCCTATCTGACCGCGCCGCCATCGCGGCCGATCACGCTGAAAGCCATGTTTAGTGAGGTCGCTGCAACGCTGAACAATCGCGCCTTCGTGGTGGCCACCCTGACCGGCATGTTCATCTCGATTGCCATCGGGGCTCGAAATGGACTGGAGCTCTATATTGGTCTGTTCTTCTGGGGCCTGAAACAGTCGCAACTGGCGATCCTGGCCGCGGTCGGGGCGGGGGGAAGTCTGTTTGGGATCTTGGCGGCTCCACATGTGGTCCGTTGGGTCGGCAAGAAGTATGGCGCGATCATTCTCTATACGGCGGCACTTGCCGTCGCGGTTTCCCCCATCGCGGCGCGGCTGTTTGGCTTAATGCCGCCGAATGGATCTGCCGCGCTCTTTGCGATCCTGATTTTTGAGACTTTTGTGAACGCGATCTTGGCTGTCGGGACCGGAGTGATCCTGGTCTCGCTGGTCGCCGATGTGATCGAGGACGCCGAGGTCAAGACCGGGCGACGCTCCGAGGGCCTGCTGATGTCAGCAGATAATCTGTTCAAAAAGCTGGTTTCTGGAGCTGGCATCCTCATCTCCGGCTTTATGCTGAAGATTGTCGCCTTCCCTGCGGGGGCCAAGCGTGGCGAGGTGGATCCGGAGATCATCCAGCGGCTTGGCGTTATCTATCTGCCGACCGTGGCCACGCTGTTCGGCTTTGGCATCCTCTGCCTCTTCGCCTTCAATATCGACCGCGCCAAACACGAAGATAATCTGAGCATTCTTCGAGATCGGAAGATTCCCTCATGAGCCGATCGCCGACGTCACAGCTGCCAGCGGCAGGTCCGCTCAGTTTTGGGACCAAGTTTCTCTACGGCTTCGGTTCCGTATGTTTTGGCGTCACGACCCTGTCCCTGACATCAGCCGTGTTGGCACCCTATCTCAACCGGGTCATCGGCCTGCCGGCCATCTGGGTGGGTACGGCGATCATGCTGACCCTGATGGCCGATGCTATTGTCGACCCGATGATTGGTCAGTTCTCAGACCGACTGCGCACCCGCTGGGGTCGTCGACATCCCCTGATGTACATTTCCGCGCCCTTGGTGGCGATCTGTTGCATCATCTTCTGGAACTCCCCCACAGACTGGACCCCGGCCAAGAGCGGCGTGTTCCTGATCTCCATGCTGATGCTGATGAAAATATCGGTCAGCCTCTACGAGGTGCCGAGTTCGGCGTTGGGGCCGGAACTCACGACTGACTACAATGCCCGCACTAGCCTATTCAGCTACCGGTTCTTCTTCGGCGTGGTGGGCGGATTGCTCATGAATATTGCGCTCTACCGCGTGTTCCTCAGTCCAGAAGCCGGAGGAATTCTCAATCGGGCGGGCTATGCCAATTACGGAATACTGGCCGCCGCCGTCATGGCGACCTCTATCTTGATTTCCTCCATCGGCACTCACCGCCGCATCCCCTATCTTACCCAGCCCCAGGAACGGGCCGTCCCGCTCTCCCAGGTCCTGCGGGAAATGGCCGCAACGATCACCAACCCTTCGCTGATGGTCATTATGGGCTCGGGATTTTGCTCGGGCGTGGCCGCGGGCATGGGTGCAGCGCTTAGTCAGTACTTCTACATTGAGCTCTGGGGTCTCAACGCTAAGTCAATCTCGCTTTTGGCTATTGCGGGCATTCTCGCCTCAATCTTCGGGGTAGCGTTGGCGGCACCGGCTTCAAGGTGGCTGGGTAAAAAGCGAGCGATGATCGCCCTCTTCATCCTGTCGGTGACAGCTGAGATCATCCCTCAGACTCTCTGGCTGCTGGGCTTGATGCCGCCCAACAGCTCGCCCTGGGTGTTGCGGATCTTATTGTTCGACTACTTCTTTGCCGCCACTTTAGTGATCAGTGGATATATCATCATCACCTCAATGTTGGCCGACATCGTCGAGGATGCGGCTGTCCAGACGGGGGTCCGGTCCGAGGGCTTGTTGATGGCCGCCAACGGCTTGCTACCTAAATTCACGGCGGGTTTTGGGGTGTTTTTGGCGGGCCTGGTGGTCACGGTCGCCCAGTTCCCCGCCCAGGCCGCGGCTGGCACCGTCAGCCCCGACATCATGCGGCACATGCTTTTGCTGTATCTCCCCTTTGCGGTGATCATGAAGGCCCTCTCGATCATCGTGTTGTTCTTTTACAAGATCGACAAAGACAAGCACGAAACCAACTTGGCAACCCTCGCGAGCGCTGCCGCGCTGGGTGAACAGGGTGCAGAGAACACCACTGCTTTGGGCTAATTGTCCGAGAAACCGAAGGGCAGGCTGGTGCGCCGCAGGTCGTCGGGCAGGATCTGTCGCCCGATCGGCGGCGCTGAGCGCGCGGCGCATTCTGTGCGATGGCAAAGGCGGCAGGTTACGCCGATGGGCGTGGGGGTCGGCGGACCTTGATCCCTGGCATAGATCAGTTGGTCGGCATGTTCGGCAGCGCAGCCCAAGGCGATGGCGCGCTCAACACGTTGGGTTCCAAACCCGCCACCGCCCGCCGTGACCGTGCGGGCGATGGAAAAGAACCGCTGTCCATCTGGCAACACCAGCCATTGGGTGACGATTTCCCGAGGTGAGCGAAACACCTGATGCACGGACCACAGCGGACAACCGCCCCCGTGTCGGGCGAAAGGAAATCCCGCGCCGTCCAACCTCTTCGACACGTTCCCCGCCGGATCGACCCGAATGAAGAAGAACGGCACCCGCTCCTGTCCGGGCTTTTGCAGGGTGGTCAGC
>JANPNB010000268.1:0-7168 GCA_031427275.1 Alphaproteobacteria bacterium
AAGCTCGGTGGGTGGGACGGCTACCCCAGGTCACGACCTCCAGGGCCCATCACCATGCGCCACGGCTTGAACTACTTCCTCGCCATCGCAAAGGGATGGAGCCTCAGAGCCGGAGATGTGTGAATCGCCTAGCACTTCGTGGCGGGAAGAAACTAGGCCGCGGGCTCTCTAGAACGTCTGCCCCGCCCACGCCGTCCGGCAGAGCTGCTGATCAAGGAGCGCCGCGCTTGGCATGGCTTTCACCCCACCTCCGCTGGCCACGTCCAAGGCTTGGATGGTTTTGCTTAGGATTCCGGATTTCAACTTAGAATTCTGACTCACGTCACATCCCTGATTCAGGGTGTTTGGATGGGTTATGCAGGCACAGGCGGAGCTACGCAATGCAGACCGCTTAGCCAAAGAGCCTAGCCCGCCAGCGGGTATCCCTTGGTGACGGACGACGATGCAGACGTTGGTCCAACAGCGCCCTGCCCTTAGCAGCCTCTCCCGCGTGAAGTAGGGCCATGAGCAGCGTGTCTTCGATCACCTCGCGCTGGGCATGACTGCCGCCCATCCGGGCCACCTCATGGGCGACGGGCTCCAAGAGGGTTGCACAGACGCTGTATTGGCCTTGGGCGAAAGCATAGAGGGCTTGGCAGGTGATTGGCACGACCGGGCCTGCCGGGAAGGCCTGGTTTGCGATCTTGGTGTTCAGGCCCTCTACCCTGGCACTGAGCCGGGTTTGGTCGCCATTGGCCGCAGCGATCAGGGCCATGTGGACGTCGACGAAGGCGAAACCTGGATTGGGGAAAATACTCGCCGAATAGTCAGTGAGTTCGGCCCACAGGTCACGGGGCGCAGCGTGTCCATAGGCGTCGACCCGCCAGAGGAACGAGGCGCAATCGCTGACCACGTTGATTGGCAGGGACGCAGTGACCGAAGGACGCACACCCGCCGCATAGAGCGCCAATGCACGGTCGACGTCGCCAGCTTCTAGGGCCACCAGGGCCTGATGCCAGGACAAGTGGCCGTGGAGAATGCCTGCATGATCATAGCCCGGCAGCCAACCGCTGATCAGGGCGTCGGCCTGCTCGCCCGAACCATCCTCGAACATGGCGTGGGCCAGGGCATGAACGGCATGGGCATTGTTGTGTCGTAGCGCGAAGGCTTGTTCGGTCAGGGCACGGCCATGGGCGACATTGCTATTTTCGGTGTGGGCCCAGCCCAGAGTCGTCAGAAACCACCAGTCTTCGCCGTAATGAGGGGCCACGCGTTCGCAGAGATCCACAGCGGCCTGACTGTGGTCAGCCATGCCGGAAAACGCGAACATGCCGAACGCGCCCGGCGGTAGGGACAGGATGAAGACGTCGCGGGGCCATTGGGTTAGGTGCGTCAACACATGATCCAAGGCGGAGGGGGCATTACCGCGAATGGCCAGCGCCAGGGCTGCAACGTGGCTACGCTCGCGATCTGTGCCGCTGATTGCACTATTGGCCTCAGCCAAATCTATGAGCGCTCGTGCCTTGGCCGACTCGCCGTTGACGGTGTGCATCCGCGCACGGGCGGCTTGGGCCAACGCAAACTGTGGGTCGGCGGTGATGGCGAGATCCAGCGCCTCGACGCCACCGGTCCAGGCCGCGAGGATCAAGTCGATGCCCTTGCGATAGTGGGCAGCAGCAAGGTCTGAGGAGGTGGAGATCGGTAGGCCCCAGCTATCAAATTTCTGCATCGTTCTCCGCCTGGGCCCATCGTCAGACGAGCCTAGACTCTCAGACCCTGGCAAGTCGATCAGTTGTTACGGGAATACCATTTTGGCAATTTTCGGTTGGACGTCGTTTGCCGACCTTCGCGCGACCTTCAACAGCGCCGACCAAGTTGGAGGCAAAGTGATGTTCAATATCGGCGGCAACAACTATCGGCTCGTCGGGCTGGTCGCTTATCGCACACAAAGGGTGTTCGTCATCTGGATTGGCACCCACGCAGAATATGACAGGATCAATGTCGCTGATCTCTAATTTCGGACCACCTAGTCCCACCAATGGAATGAAGACATGACTATGGACATGCTCACCGTACGCCCTCTCCGCACCGCTGCCGCCTATGATGCCGCCTTGACGGCTATTCGGCCTTATTTTGAGAACGAACCGGCAGAAGGTAGCTCGGAGGCTGATCACTTCGACATGCTGACCCTGGTGATCACGGCTTATGAGGATGAACACTATCCGATCCCACACGCCGATCCGATCGCCACGGTGCAGTTGATCATGGAGGCCAATGGGTTCACTCGGGACCAGTTGGCAGACATCCTAGGCGGTGCAGGGCGCGTCTCAGAATTTCTGCGTGGACGGCGCGATTTGACCCTGAACCAGATCAGACGTTTGCACCAGGAATGGAAAATCCCATCGGATGCTCTAATCGGCGTCGCTGCCTGAAAATATCGCGCAAAAGGTAAGTACTGATCTCATGTCTGAGCCCGCATCCGAACCGCCGATCCGCGCCCTGATCGCGCCGGTCACGCCCCTACAGCAGAATTGCACCATCGTTTGGTGCGCCAAAACGCGCAAAGCCGCGATTATCGATCCAGGCGGCGAGATTCCCCGACTGATGGCTGCGTTGAAACAACATGACCTAACGCTGGAGAAGATTTGGATTACCCATGGTCATCTGGATCACGCGGGTGGCACGGCGGCGCTGAAAGACCTGACGGGGGTGCCGATTGAAGGGCCACATCCCGACGACGCGTTCTGGATCGACGAGATTACGGCGTCTGGCCAAAAATACGGCATGCCCGAAGCGCGCAGTTTTACGCCCGATCGCTGGCTGGCCGATGGCGATATCGTGACCTTGGGCGAGACGCAGTTCGAGGTCTATCACTGCCCGGGTCATACGCCGGGTCATGTGGTGTTCTTCCACCGTGAGACCAAGTTTGCCCAGGTGGGCGACGTCCTGTTCCAGGGCTCAATCGGGCGCACAGATTTTCCGCGCGGCAGTTATCCGCAATTGATCGCCTCAATCACGCAAAAGCTTTGGCCGTTGGGCGATGATGTGGCGTTTGTGCCGGGGCACGGGTCAATGTCTAAGTTCGGCATTGAGCGGAGAACCAACCCGTTTGTGGCCGACGACGTTCTGTCCGACACCTGACGGTCGCTCAATTTTTTTCGCGAACATGCAACCGACCCGCGATCTAGGGGTTTCCTTGAGCGTGAGTAGAGCGTTGCGCCACCCCATCCGGGCGGTGCGAAACAGGAGCCGGTTATGGAAACGATTATCACCCCCAAGCCCAAAGCCATTCGCGGATTCGCAGCCATGAATCCTGAGCGTCGCCGTGAGATCGCGCGCAAGGGCGGGGCCAGCGTGCCCGGTGAAAAGCGTAGTTTTACCAAGAACCGCGATCTGGCCGTTCAAGCTGGTCGCAAGGGCGGCGAGGCCCCTCGGGTTGGCACCCCAAGACCTGAATAGACAAGGTTTCAATCGACAGAGGCTTTGCGGGATGCGACGCCTAGGATCTTAAGTTTGGAGATCCTGTGTCGCCTCTTCGCTATCTTGGCCTGATCGCGGCCCTATCGTCTGGCATGATGCTGACCGGCTGTCAGTCCAAGGTGAGCCGACCGGCATGTCCCGCCGGGCAGATTTGCCTGGAGTATGGGAACAGTTCCGAGCCGGAGTCGCTAGACCCGGCCAAGTCCAGCCTGGTTGATGAGTTCACGATCATCAATGACATGTTCGCGGGTCTTACCACCGACTCAGCGGAGGCTAAGCCGGTCCCAGGCATGGCGGCTTCTTGGGAAACCAGCGCCGACGGCCTGACTTGGACCTTCCATCTGCGCCAAGCCAAGTGGTCGGACGGCGTTCCGGTCACCGCCGATGATTTTGTCTATGCCTATCGTCGCATGCTCAAGCCCGAAACGGCGGCGATCTATGCCTATGTGCTGTATCAGCTGGAGAACGGTTTGGCGGTCAGTGAAGGCAAAGCCCCGCCCGAAGCGCTGGGAGCCGTCGCCGTCGATCCGCAGACCCTGGTCCTGACCCTGGAACACCCCATTCCCTATCTGCCGGAACTGCTCAAGCATGTGAGCTTCTTCCCCGTGCCCAAACATGCGGTCGAAAAGTGGGGAGATGCCTGGATCAAACCGGAGCACTTCGTCAGCAACGGGGCTTACAAGCTGATCAGCTGGCAGCTCGGCGACTATGTGCGAGTTCAGAAGAACCCGCTATTTTATGACGCTGATCATGTCTGCATCGACCGCATCGACTATTACCCCACCAGCGACTCAATCATGGCCGAGCGGCGGGTCAAGCGCGGCGAGCTGGATGTGAACACCTCGTTCCAATCCAACCGGGTCGGGCGTCTGCGTGCACAAATGCCAGATTCCGTGCGCACCCATGTGTCCCTGGCAACATCCTATATCGCGATGAATGGTCGCGATGTTCCGGCTCTGAAAGACATTCGCGTTCGACGCGCTTTGTCTCAGTCGATCGACCGCGAATTCATGTCCGAAAAGCTGATGCGGGCCGGCCAGATCCCGGCCTACGCCTTCATCCCGCCCGGCACAGCCAACTATAGCCGGACCGCCCGCTTGGCTTGGGCCGACAAGAGCTTTGCCGCGCGCCAAACCGAAGCCCGACACCTGTTACGCGCCGCCGGTTTTAGCCCGGAACGCCCACTGGAAATTGAGATCAAAGTCGCCAACGCGCCCGACACCTTGTTGATCATGCAGGCGGTGCAAGCCGATTGGGCGGCAATCGGGATCAAGGCTAGATTGGTGCAAAATGAGAGCCAGATCGCCTTCACCGCCTATCGCGCCCGCGATTTCCAGATCGGCTCATTGAGCTGGTACGCCGACTATAACGACGCCATGACGTTCCTAGGGATTCTGAAGTCCGACACCGGAGCTCAGAATTACGGCGACTATAACAACCCAACCTATGACGCCCCTGTTGACCGCCTCAGACCACGAAGCCGATGCTGCGCGCCGTGCCGCTATCCTGGCCAAGGCGGAGCAAACCATGCTCGACGATGAGGCCATCATCCCACTCTTCTATGTCGTTAACCGCGCCCTGGTCTCGCCCAAGGTCACAGGCTGGGTCGACAACGTCGCGAGGATACACCCGACACGGTGGATGTGTGTAAAGCCCTGAGGCCCGGTCAGGTCGTGGTTCTCAGCGCGCGACGGGTCCAGCCGGCGTAGGTCATTGCTGTCGGCTGGGGCACCTCCGCATAGCAATAGCCGACCAGGGCCGAACTACTTCTTAGTTCAATTCTCACAATTCCGCCCGAACGCGTTGTCGCCTCGGGCAACCGAAATCGCCATTCAACCGGCGTGTTTGCTGCACCTGGAAAGTGGTCAAGTACATCTTCGCGGCCTGAATTTAGCAGAGCGTCGCATCGTTCAACGCCGTCCACGTAGACGACGATGCGGTCAATTTCCTGTTGGGGCGTGCGTTCAATGGCCCAGCCTCGAAATTCGTACTCGCGGGTCGGCAGCTGGGAAACGCAATCCAAACCACCCATTGGCGAACTGGCGACCTTAAGGCCCGTCAGATCAACCCCCGGCGCACCCACAACGTAGAGATCTTGATTTTCGTAGAGGCCCTTGGGGAACCGGCACCAACTCGGGGACGCGGTCTTGGAGAGTTGGGAAATGGCTTTTCCCACGAAGCTCTCCGTAACGTAGGACATTCCGTAAATGTCGGCATCTAGGGACGCACTCTCACTGAACTTCAGATAGGTAATGCCCTTGGGGTCGGCGGGGTGCTCTGGCGGGAGAATATTCTGGTCATGGACGCTGAAGGCCAAAACGCCTCCGGGTCTAAGCATGGCATAGAGCCTTTGAAGCCACCCTTCGAACAGGCCTGCAGGCAGGTGCGAAAACATCGACCCTACAAAGACAATGTCGTGGTGCTGGCTATGGATCAGCCGGTCGGGAGCCGTGGTCGAAGGCAGTGTGTTGACACCAAATACCTCCCCCTGCCAGGCGACAGCGTCGTGATAGATGTCTGACACCCAAATCTGCTTGGGTTGCAGCTTTTGCTCCAGAACGCGCGTCAGACGCCCCCAGCCCGAGGCGAAGTCCATGACCGATTGAAGCTTTTCGAACCCACCAAATACGCCGTCCACAATCTGGCGATAGGCATCAAAAAAGCGCATGTCGGCTTCGACAAACTTGAAGGCCGCGATTGAGATATCGTATTCAAAGTTCGGCAACAGCGCCTTGAAAAACATCTCGTCGCGATAAGGGAGCGGTCGACAAAAACGCGCCGCGTCGAGCTCATATCTCAGCAGATAGTCCTCTAGGAAGGCGCGGTAGGCTGGCGATATCTGAGCAAAATCCAGATCATATGTCGGGTTCTTCCAAAGCGGTTCAGCCTCCATCGACATTAGGTCCTAGCGCGTGTTTCTAGAGTTGAGACTCACGACCGCCCATTTCTGGAGCGACCGAGTCGCGGCGTTGAGTATCGCTTTTCTCACATCGGTGCGACCGCGAGTGATGTAGCCCCAGGTCCGCATTGCCTAGAAGGGGGGATGGATGAGCAGTGTGGCATAGTGGCACCCAGCGCGGTGGATGTGTGTGGAGGCCTCATCTGCGGAACCTGTAGACTAGGCGCTCTCCCGCTGGCGTCGTATCCAAGCAATCTAAGACCATTCCAGCCCGCTCATAAAACTCGCAAGCTCGTCGGTTCCCCGGTTGCGTGCTCAGCCAGAATCCGTGCGGCATCTTCTGACAGGCCACCTCAAAGAGCAGACTTCCGACGCCCTGACCTTGCGCATCGGGTGTTATGAAAATCTGATCCAGGCGGTTTTCTTCCAACGCAAGCGCGACGAAACCAAGTAACTCTCCGTCTCGCTCAGCCACCGTGACGTCCCAACGCCCCGCAAGTTCGCGCGGAACACGTTCTGCAAGTTCGGCCCTTGTCACGGACGGACTCGTCAGCCCGACTGACATCCAGCTTTCGAACCAGAGATGAGCCAGAGCGGATTGGTCGGCGGGGGCAAAGGGGCGAAGCTTCACCGGGCGAGTTCTGGTTCGTACATGACCAGAGCCGGTTCAAAACCAGCCGCAACAGGGGCGTCACCCCAGCGTGCCCAAAACTTGCCACGCCATTGATGCTCGGCAATTCCGCTTTCGCGCGAGAACAGTTTCTGCCCAAATGCCTGACCACCATCGAGTACGGCCAGCCTCCTAATCTC
>JANPNB010000269.1:0-2391 GCA_031427275.1 Alphaproteobacteria bacterium
CACACCACTCAAGATCAGCGACGCAGCGATGGCCAGCGCCAAGGTCAACCGGGGGCTCACGCAACCAAACCCGATACATAGCCCTGTGGCACCTTGGTCAAAACCTGTCCGCACATCCGTGGATCAAAGGAAAGGTGAACCCAAGATCCCTCCTCAACCAATTGATCGAACGCGATTTTCGACCTCGCGATTGCGCGGCACACCTCGATGGGATCGCCAAATCCATAGCAATTGAAGTCTACTGCGTGACCGGTCAAATGCGCTGAGTGTAAGGCACCTCCTACTGCCCGGTTGACCTGCGTATTTCGGTAACCGCTTGAAATCGCGATGGGCCTGTCGCCCAACAAGGCGCGGACAGCTTCCATGCGTCCGGCTACCTGTCGCAGGACAGATTGAACCGGCGGCGGCGGCCAATTTTCGAACTGCCGATGTTGCGTGGCGATCAATTCGTCCAAGCTGAAGTGCGGCGATAACCACGTGGTCATGCCTTGGTCCTCCTCATAAAATGGAAATGTCAGGTTGGCTTGCGCGCCGCGCGCGCCAGCTTCGCCCAGTCCGTTACGGTCGCGCCGGCCAGGTACAGGGTGGCGACGACGACATTACCCGCGATCAGCGCCAACCCGATCCATTTCAGCGCCTGCGAGTCGTTGATCCGCCAGATAATGGCCCCAACACCCAGGCTGTTCAGCAAGGTCGAAGCGTAGGTGTATATCCGACGCCACAGCCAGCGTACTTCCGGCGGTGGATGCTCATTGGTACTCATCGCGCACCGAGTTTCAGGCCAGCACCCGCTAGGAACGCAGCAAGGCCCGCAGCAAGCCACGGCCCACTACGGACCAGCCACGTCCACAAGGCCCCAACGCCAAATACCTTGTCGCGTTGGGCTTCCAGGAGGTCGATCCGAGCAAACGCCGCCTTAAGGTCGCCCCGAACGGCTTCCACCAACTTACCTGCCTCCTGGGCCTCCAGACGTACTAAGCGTTCACGCACGTCATCAACCTTGAGTGTCAATCCTTCCAATCGCCTAGTCTGGGCGGAAAGGTTCTCACCGATCTGTCTCAAAGCGAGTAGATGGGCCTGCTGAATGGCTTCGCCGCTGAAATCACTCATTTGCGATCTAAGCCGCCACCGCAGTTGCAGCGGTCTTTGCCATGTCCCAGATCTCGCCCCAGGTCGCCCCCGTCGTTGACTCCGTCCCCTTCCGCGTCCCGGTCGAGTCCGTCGTCGAGCCTTGGAACAGGGAAAGCGGCAAACCCGAGAACATGTCCACCTGCTTGCTCAACGCCGTCACCGGGGCCAAACGGTACTCCTGATCTGCCGCCCGCAGTTGCTGGCCCAAGGCCGCTTGGCTGGCAATATTGGCTCTGGCACTGGCCTCGGCGTCTAATCCGAACTGTGCCCTTGCCTGGAAATCCTGTTGCGCGAGATTGGCATTGGCCACCGACGCCTGTTGGCGCCGATCCGCGTCCTGTCCGGACAACCCCGCGCTGGTGGTGAACATCTCTGACAACAGTTTCGACATTTGTGAGCTCCGGGCTCGTGCCAGTTCACCCTCGGTCTGCGAGCGTGTCAGGGCCGCGCCGGAACCGCCAAAAGCCCCCTGCCCGGCCAACGCCAAGTCTTGATTGGCTCGCGTCCGGCCCGCATCGACATCGAAGTCAGCCATGTTGCTGTCAATCACTTCGCGCCGGTAGGGGTTGCTGTAGGCCGACAAATTATCCAGCAGGCTCGCCGACTGAACGCTCGGCGTCGAGCGCCCCAGAAGCTGCGACATCCAATCACTATCCGATCGTGCGCCCAGGCTACCCGCACCCTGCGCGGCCTGCCGCTCCAAGCTTGAGACCGGTGCCACAAACCCATAGGGATCCATTGCCCCTAGACCTTGAATCCGAGTCCCTAGTCCCGCAACGCCAGACCTCACCCATTCCGGTGAGTTAGGGGTTGTCACCGAGTGATTTGTCTCGACCGAACTGGTCTTGGTTTTCTTCTTACCCATCAAAGTCTCCGTTCCAATTCTGTAGCGTTTTCCACATATCCAAATCGGCGCAGCACGCGGGCCCAGCCGTGGCGACCATCGATTGTGATGCGCACGCAGCCCTGACCTCGCGCCCAGGCTTCAATGCCGGGCCGCAGTGCCAGTATTTCGCCAAGGTCACCGCCCGCCAGCCAGACATGCAGGTCGCCCTCAGCCACAGTCTGCGTAACGATTGCAGCCCTCTCGCCAGCCCAAAGCTGGGCTCTCCCGGCAACCAGATCGTCAAACAACTCTGCCTCGGTGGCACAGCCGGGCTCAAGCGCCGCCAACACCCAGGGTCGGCAACGTTGCCATTGGGTCAGAAACACGAGGTCTAACGGTGCCCGGCTTGCGCCACATCAAACACCGGCTTGCCA